>JBBUBW010000014.1:0-26502 GCA_038058095.1 Patescibacteria group bacterium
GCATACCTGGTTTTTGCCCCAGGTGTTTCCAAGGTGCTGGGACATTACGACTGGGTTGACAAACGGCAAATAATTTGCTATAAACTATATGGATTTTTGAAAACAATGTAGTGGTGGAATTATATTCCGTTAACTTGCCGTTAACCGTTTTAATGTAGATTTAACCCCCTTAGGGAGGTGTAAGATGCTGTTTAATGTCCAACCTGGATGGATTGTCGTCTGGGTCGTCGCGGCAGTAGCACTCTGCCACTTCTTCTCAATGAAGCGAGCTAAACAGATCGTAGCGGCCGCCGAGTTCTGGCGAGTAGTGACGATCTCGGCTATCGTATCTATCGTCGTGCTCATCGGAGTAGCGAAGGGTCCCGAAGGGATGCTTCCGGCGAAGATGGGATACACTTTCATCCTGCTTGGTCTTTTGAGTATCGCCGGAATAATTTTCGGGTTCACTAACTTTCTCCGCAATCACGAGGAGAAGGTGGCCCTCCGGAAGATACGGGGAGTTAAGAGATTTGATAAGTTCCAAGAGCTTTCTCAAGCCTTCTGGGCAGAAGAAGTCGGTGCAACTGGTGCCGGCGGAAAGTAGAGGCGACCATGAAGACGGCAAGGAACTTGGTCTTGGTTCTTGCTCTCTTGGTTTTCGTTGGCGGTTGTGCTGGGTTCCATGCGGACCCCATGTACAACCACTCTCCGAAAGCGGAGATGCAGGAGCAACGCGATGTTGCCCAAAACCCCGAACTTCTTCTCTGGAGAGATCTCTTTGGTGGCGATACCACCGAAATGAGGAAGCCCGAGAAAAAGGGTAAGAATAATAGCCAGAAAGAGAATTCATTCTGGCAACAACTCAAAGACGACCTCTTTGGGCCAAGTGAACAGGACAACTCCGGCGATGGTAAATAGTCGCCGAGGAAAGGGAAAATGAATTCCACTACCATTACTCCGCGGGGTTAGGTGCTTAGCTAAAAGCCATAGGATGGCTTTTCCCACCAAGCTATTCACCTAACCCCCAGCTCTTCTTTTTTATCACAATCACCGCTTTCGGCGGTTTTTTTGCATTTATTGAGAAGCTTTTTTGAGAGTCAGATTAATAATCAGCCGGCCGGGAGGGTCGCTCGACTGATATTCAAAAATAGGTAAATTATTTTCTTCCCAGACAAAACTGATCGGGGCACTAATTTCGAATTTATAAACACCGCTCAAACCGGCTTGGCGCTCAAAAATGAATTGATAGGTTTTACCTTCGGCGAGCGGGACGGGAAGACGATGAGTGTAGTCGAAAACTATTTTTGATTTTTTGCCGATTTCGGTTTTGGTCCAAGTGGCGAGAACACTTTTCCCGAATTCCTCGAAGCTTTCAACGGCGGGATAATTCAGGAAATCTTTGCGAGTGGATTCAATCTGACTCACAAGCGGGTCGGTGATATAGTTCCCTTTTTTATAATCAGTGGGCGGTTTAATGGTTTTTTTGACACCGCCGGAAAAGTTTTCGAGTTGAGGGTTGGGGGGCGTGAAAATTTGGAGGTAGTTTTGGTTAGTGGTTTTGTACCACCAATCTTTGCTTTCATTGCCGCGATGGGTTCTTTCTATTACCAGATGGTTAGCGACTATGCCGTCGTCATTTATTTGGCTCACGAGAGTTATTTTTTGATCTATAAAAATATCGGTTTTACCGCCGCCTAAATTAGCATTCACGACCGCCAAGTAATCACCAATAAATCCTTGGGGCAATTCGTAGACTTGGCCGGATAGATCAAGGCCGCTGAAAAACTTCTGCAATTCCGGGTCTCTGAAGTAAACCATTAAGTCCTTATTAGAAAACCAATTGCCGACAAGATTGAAAAGTTTTTGTTTTTGAGCACTGTCCAAGCTGGCTAATTTTTCAACCACGAGAGGAGTTAAGTCCTGGAGAATTTTTTTAGGATTAGGCGCTTTGGTTTTCTGCCCCGCTTGAACTTGCTTTTGGATTTCGGATAGAAAATTATCGCTAGTGATAGTGATACTGTTCTCTTTGATTTCGATGGGACCGACGATTGAGAGCAAATTTTCGATGACGCGGGAAGATAGGGCTAGGGTGCCGTCGAAAGCAATTTGGTTTTTGTTGTAGAAATCGGAGCTTTCGGCAAACTGCAAAATTTTGCCAGCGGAAGCGGGGAAGTCGAAGAACCAGTTAGCGTCGGCAGTTTTCCAATTAGTGGCGATGACTTGGATGGGTTTAGGAGGAACGGTTTTTGAGGTTATACTCCTGTCTAGTTCGTTGATATCGTGAACATCGATGCTTTCCAGATTGGCGCCGCGGAGAGAGATATCAGCATAACTCCCCAGGAAACCTCCGCCTGGCCTAATCTCTGAGGGATTTAAAAGCATTACGAAAATATGGCGAGAAGAAGAGCTGTTTAGCCAATTGATAGTTGAATTAAGGAAATTTTGATATTTTCCCAGATCCGTTTGAAGGGGTAGGTAGAAATCGAAATTACCTGGAGAGAAATCTTTAAGACGCGAAGCGACGCCAGCAAGTTTGGCGTTTTTATTGGAGACATTGTTTAAAATGCCGCTGATTTCTTTTAGTTTTGAAATTATTTCACCGCCTCCTTGATGGAATAAAAGGTCAGGCAAGTTTGTAATCAAAGTCTCACTTTTTTCAAGCAAAATCAAAGCTTGGCTGGCTAATTCTTGAAAATCTTTATAAGCGCCGACGCTGTCTTTTAGAAGAGGCCAAATCTCGGTGCCAAGAACCTGGATTGGGTTTTTAGGATTGAGATCGGCTCCGGTTTTGAAAGTCTCCTTATTGGGGCTGGATTCAAAGGGCCGAAGATCAAAGACTTGGGTGTTGAAACGATTGAGCTCTGACTCTAAAGATTGGACCACATTTTTCCTAAAATTATAAAGACTGTAGTAAATAAAACCGCCGCCAATAACCAAAAAAGCAATAACGGCGACGATAATGGATCGAGCTAGTTTTTTTTGCTTCGGCGGAGCGGAGGGTTTATTTTTAGGTTTAGTGGCAACAAGATCCGTGAGCGCGCCAACACGGCCCTTTTTTCTGAAAAGAGAGATTTTTTTAGCCGAGACTTCTTCGGGATCTATAGGAGAACGGACAATGTCCGACACCCGGCGAAATTTTCCGCGATCAAAAAATAGAGGCATTAGATAATCTTACCAACTTTGAGGGTGCATAACAATTTACCCCAGCGCCAGTCCGCCAGAGGTAGACGGTGCGGGGTTTCGGCCTCTTATTAAACGAACCCCGGTCGTTCGACCGGAGAGGCCTCATTTATAGTAGGCACGATTAGGAACCCGAAGATCGATATATTGGATATTTTTAAACGTGGCGCTAGACGGCGAGAGGGATTGGATAAACGACAAATATGTTTTGGCGGGGTAATGAAGACTGAAATAAATCACGGGCCCAGCGACAGTTTGGGCGTCAATTTCTTCGCGAGTTAAGTCTTTAAGTAATATTTCATTAATGGCGAGGTCGGAGGCGGTGAGGGTTTCCAGGATCGAGATTATGTTAGGAACTAATTCTTCTTTAAAAATCTTAGAACCGATGCTTAAATTATCTTGCGAATAATCAGAAATAACCTGAATTAGGTTGCCACCGGCTTCGGGCGATTTTCCAAAGACGATTCCATTTTTATCAAATAAGAAACACGAGGCGGGAAGAACTTTTTTTAAACACCAGATAGCGAAAGGTTTTTTACTAACAACATCTACGGTCAACGTCTTACGGCCGTATTCTTTGCTAATGATGAGATTATCGATTTCCGGCATCGCCGCTAATTCGCTCCCTTCAATGTTTTTAGGCCACGCCAAGAAATTATTAAATCCTAAAGAACGAACTAGAAACGAATTTTTTTCGATACGATTGCGGAGAAGTTCTAATATTTTTTCTTTGCTTATATCGTCACCATTAACTACTACTCCCTGGATATGGAAAAGAGAAGAATAAAAAACTATCCTGACCACTCCAAAAATCAAAAAACCCAGGATAACAGTACTAACGACACCTCGAATAATAAGCTCTTTTTTACGGCGCTTTTTTTTAATATCCCCAAAATCAATACTGGTTTTTCTCATTTCACGAGAATCCTTTCCATTAATGGGTTAAGGCGGGTGACGATTTCATAATGGCTGGCTCCGGCTTTTTGGGCAAATTCAAAAGCGGTGATTTCTTGATCGCGGTCTTTGCCAATTACGGCAGTGTAGTCCCCTACTTGGCATTTAATCCCGGTTACATCTACCACAGTTAAATCCATTGAAACGCGGCCTAAAATTTTGGCACGGCGACCATTTATCAAAACCTCGCCGACGGACGACAGAGAACGGGGAAGACCGTGCCAGTAGCCGATCGGCAGAACGGCAATTTTTGTGGGCCTATTCACGCGTTCGACTAGGTCGTAGCCGATAAACTGGCTGAAGGGGATATTTTTAACTTCACTGATGATGGTTTTCCAGCTCAAAATTGGTTTTAATTTTATTTGCCTCCGCCATCCGCCAGCCGGCGGAGTGGACTGAATTTCCAGTTCTTTTGAAGGCCAGAGGCCGTAGAGGCCAATACCAACGCGGACGGCGTCTTGGTGATATTTCGGGCTAATCATTGCCCCGCCGGTGGCGGAGACATGTTTAGTTAGATTTTTGTAACCGGCTTTTTCAAAAAGTTTTACGGCTTTATTAAAGATTTCGAATTGACGATCGGTGTAGGTGGGATAGTTAGTGTCTTTGGCGGAGGCGAAGTGGGTGTATACGCCTGAAAGGCGCTGTCGGATGTTGAAAGTTGGATGTTGGAGGAATTTGATAACCCTGGGAATATCTTCAATAAAAAATCCCTGGCGACTCATGCCGGTGTCGATTTTGATATGAAAAAAAGGCGGATTTTTGCTTTGGGCAAGAGATTTTAGAATTTCAAAATTGGAGATAGAAAGAGTGATGTCTTTGGCGGCGGCGTCTTTTGAGAGACCAACCAAGGTTGGTCCTAAAACCAGAACAGGTTTCTTAATCCCCTCTTTGCGAAGTTTTAACCCTTCAACTAGTGAGTCTACGCAAAAACCATCCACCCCATTAGAGGCGGACGCACGCTGCGAGCCCTCGCGGCCTCTAACGGGGCTAGCTCCAAATTTTTCGGCGAGACGGGAGAATTGGACAAGACCGTGGCCGTAGGCATTGGATTTTACAACAGACCACAACTTAACACGCGGGCCGATTAACTTGCGGAAAGTTTTGATATTGTGGGCAACGGCCGATTGGCTGATTTCTATCCATGTACGGAAGGTGCCAAAGGAATCGAATTTACCCTTAGTTTTTAGGACTAATTTCTTTTTTGCCAACATAGTCACGCAGAACTTTGGGGATTTTAATTTTACCGTCTTTGGTTTGATGGTTTTCGATAATCGCGATGAGAGTACGGCCGATAGCGAAAACGGTGCCGTTTAGCATATGAACAAATTCCTTTCTGCCGTCTTTAGCGAGATATTTGGTATTTACTCCGCGAGATTGGTAGTCGGTGGTATTAGAACAAGATTGGGTTTCACGATATTTGTTTTCACTCGGAATCCAAGTTTCGATATCAAATTGGCGGGCGTCGGCAAAGGTCATATCGCCGGTACAAATTTCCATCACTCGATACGGCAACTCCAAGCTTCTCATTAATTTTTCCTGAATTGAAAGCATGAATTGATGCTGATGCTCAGAATCTTCCGGTCTTGCGAAAGTAATCATTTCAACTTTATCGAATTGATGCACGCGCAAAATGCCCTTGGTGTCTTTGCCATAACTCCCCGCTTCTCTCCTGAAACAAGTAGAGAACCCAACATATCTTTTGGGCAAATCTTTTTCGTTTAAAACTTCGTTCGTATGATAAGGGCCGATCGAATGTTCGGACGAACCGACGAGATATAAATCATCTTCGGGAATATGATAGGCATCTTTGTCTTTAACAAAGTTATGTTTACCCATGCCTTTTATTATTTCGGGTTTGACCAAGACCGGGGGAAGAATCGGAGAGAAACCTTCTTTGATTAAGGTTTTCATCGCGAGGTCAATAAGCGCGAATTCGAGAAGGACGGCTTCGTTTTTGATGTAACCAAAACGGCTGCCGGAAATTTCGCCGGCTTTTTCCACGTCGATTAGATCCAGCTCTTTGGCGAGAGTGAGATAATCTTTGGGCTCAAAATTAAAATCCGGTTTTTTACCGACTTCTCGCAAAACTTTATTACCGGTTTCATCTTTACCAACCGGAACATCGTCAAACGGCAAATTGGGAAATTCTAAAATCAGCTCATCACGATTTTGGGTGGTTTTTGCCAGATTCTCTTCTAAATTTTTAATCTCGTCTTTGAGTTTTTTGGCTTTTTCTACGTCTTTGGCCCACGCACCAGAAATCCCCTCACTATACTCTAATCTCAAGTCTTCTCTATGGCTTTCGGTGCGGGACTCCGGCTCGCCCTGAATACTTTTTTCGCTATCTTTATTACTAAATTTCTGGCGAGCCTTCGCTTCCCCTAGCCGTTTTTGCTCGGCGCGGAGATCTTCGGATTCTTTGGTCAATTTCCGCCATTCTTCATCGAGAGCTAAAAAGTCATCTACTAATTTAGGGTTGAGGTTTTTGGCTTTTACCCCCCGTCTAACATTATCGGGGTTTTCGCGGATTAATTTGGGGTCTAACATGGTTAAAATAATAACTCATAATTAGAGTTTAGTTAAGGCTTTAAAATAAAGGATTTTTAGCATATAATTGAACCAATAAAATGGCTAAAAAAGAACGGGTTTCTGAACTAGACCCTCCCAACTTTTCCTCGCCCTCCCGAATTTCAAAAGAAATTAAAGAGGGTAAAGGAAAACTTGATAGGGCAAGTGCAATAAGGCATTCGCTCGCTCACCTTTTGGCGGCGGCGGTTTTGAAGAAGTTTCCGAAAGCGAAGCTCGGGATTGGGCCCGTAATTGAAAACGGGTTTTATTATGATTTTCTTTTGCCGCGCAGTTTAACGCCGGATGATTTGAAAGAATTTGAAAAATCGATACGGGAGATGATTAGAACCAATCTCCCTTTTTCTGGAAAGAAAGTAACACCGGCGGAAGCGAAAAAGATTTTTAAGGAACAACAATTCAAACTGGATTTAATAAAAGAGTTCACAAAAGAAAAGAAGGGACTTACGACTTATAAAACTGGGGAGATTTTTTTAGACCTTTGCCGAGGAGGGCATGTGAAGAATACAAAAGAAATTAATCCTGACGGTTTTAAACTTGACCGAATAGCGGGTGCGTATTGGCGCGGAGACGAAAAAAATCCGCAACTCCAAAGAATTTACGGATTAGCGTTTGAGACAAAGAAAGAATTGGAGGAATATGTGGCTTTAATCGAAGAAGCTAAGAAAAGAGACCACCGGAGGCTAGGACAAGAATTGGAGCTTTTTATGTTTCACGAGACTTCGCTGGGCGCACCATATTGGTTGCCTAAGGGTATGATTATTATTAATGAGCTTATAAATTTCTGGAGAGAGGAGCATAGAAATCGGGGATATCAAGAAATTTCATCGCCTTTAATTAATAAGAAAGAACTTTGGGAAACTTCGGGACACTGGGATCATTACAAAGACGATATGTTTATCGCCAATATGGGAGAGGGCGAGATTTATGGCATTAAGCCGATGAACTGCCCGAATGCGATGATTGTTTTCGGGAGTAAGTCTAGGAGCTACCGAGATTTGCCACTGCGATTATCGGATACCGATATATTGCACCGTTACGAGCGTTCGGGGGTTTTAAACGGCTTGCTTCGCGCGCGATCATTTAGGCAGGACGATTCCCATAATTACGTAACGGAAGATCAAATAGGAGCAGAGTATGGAGAAATTTTTAACATTGCCGATAAGTTCTACGGAATTTTCGGACTAGAATTCAGATATCGACTCGGGACGAGACCGGAGGGGTTTTTAGGAAAGAGGGCGACGTGGGATAAAGCCGAGAAAACCTTGAAAGCAATTTTGGATAAAAGAGTGGGCAAGGGCGGATATGAGATTGCGGAAGGCGATGGCGCTTTTTATGGCCCAAAGGTGGATATTGTAATGAAGGACGCCTTAAAGCGAGACTGGCAGATGGGAACGATTCAGCTTGATTTCCAGCAACCGGCGAGATTTGGTTTAAGCTATATTGATGAAAATGGAAAGAAGCAAACTCCGATCGCAGTTCATAGGGTGATTTACGGAAGTATTGAAAGATTTCTGGCTATATTAATTGAAAACTTTGCCGGCGCGTTTCCGTTGTGGCTCTCCCCTGTTCAGGTGATGATTTTGCCGGTAAGCGAGAAGTTTACCGACTACGGCAAAAAAGTTTTTGATGAATTAAACAAAGCCGGAATTAGAGTGGAAATTTCAGACGCGAACGAAACTTTAGGGAAAAGAATTCGCGAAGCGGAAATGCAAAAAATTCCTTATGTTTTGGTGGTGGGAGAAAAAGAGGAAACCGCTAAAACGGTGAACGTGCGAAAGCGAGGACGGAAAGATAATGCGGAGGTTAAAACTTCGGAACTAATTTCTAAAATTGAAGAAGAGATTGAGAGTAAGGCGCTTTAGCTACGGAATACGAATGTTTTACGGATATACGAATAACTAAAAAGTGAAAACCCCGCACATCGCTTTGTCAACGAAGATGCGGGGTTTTGTGGAATGCCGGGAAGGAGCGTGGCTTACTTGACCCTTGAGAGAACCATTCCCGGAGGGAATGCGGTCATGTTTCTTGGCGACCGCCGAACGCGAATGGCGTGCCCCCGACGACTTATTGTCTCAAGGACAGGCCGCCCGTATCGCATGTCCCCGGTTGGCCGACAGAACCGCCAACGGTACCCGCCATACTTGATATCTCCACGGTTGGAACGAAACGCCATCCTCCAGCTGGGAGTCAGCGGAACGTTCGTTCCCGAGGACACTGTTGACCAACTCAAGGTCGGGACCGAGGTGCGAGACATGAAGTTACCAACCCATCTCTGGATGAAAAACGCAGAGATGGCGGCCATGATCACGCTAATCACGGCAATAGGAATGTCTGTACTATGAAACATGTGGCACCCTCCTTCCAGCTATTAGCTGGCTTTGTTGTGAAACTGCCAATAAACCCTTATTGACTCTGCTGGAATGTTAGCATATTATTATGTATATGTCAAGAGATAAAAAGCGAACGAAAGTTATTATTGTTTTAGGGCCTACGGCGACCGGTAAGTCTGATTTGGCGGTTGTTTTGGCAAAGAAATTCAATGGCGATGTGATTTCGGCGGATTCGAGACAGGTTTATCGCGGAGTGGATTTGGGGTCGGATAAAATTACGGAAGGAGAGATGCGGGAAATTCGGCATTATTTAATTGATGTGGCGAGCCCGAAAAAAAAGTTTTCGGTGGCACAATATAAAAAGCTAGCCGAGAAAACAATAAAGGATATTTGGAGGCGGGGGAAAATCCCGATAATTTGCGGAGGGACGGGGCTTTATATTGATACTTTGATTTATGACCGAAAACTGCCGGAGGTGAAGCCGAATTTAAAACTAAGACGAAATTTAGAGAAGAAGACGGCCGAAGAACTTTTTGAAGAATTAAAAAAACTTGACCCAAAGCGCGCAGGAAATATTGATAGGTTTAATAAAAGAAGATTGGTGCGGGCGCTTGAGATTGTAATGGGTACTGGTACACCAGTACCCCCACTAATTTTCACGAATATTCTATCACGAAAAAACACGAAATATGACGTTTTAAAGATTGGAATAACGGTGCCGGCGGAGGAATTAAAGATAAGAATAAAAAAGAGAACTTTGAAAAGATTACGCGGAGGAGTGATTGGCGAAATGGAGAACTTAAGAAAGACGGGGGTGAGTGATAAAAAATTAGATGAAGTGAGTTTGTATTACCGGTGGGTACGACCCTATTTGCGCGGGGAGATAAATCAGGAAAAAACTTTGGAATTAATTTCGACTAAAATTTGGCAATACGCCAAGCGACAGATGACGTGGTTTAAACGAGATAAAAATATTTTGTGGATTAAAAATCCGCGGGAGGCGGAAAAGTTAGTGACAAAATTCCTAAAAGCTAGGGAAACAACTACTTCGTGAGGTTTTTCTCGAAAAGGACCTTGAGGGTATCGGGGCTTCCCCTCCCCTTTAGTTTCTTCATAGCTTGACCAATCATAAACTGAACACTGGCGGTTTTGCCTTTTTTGTAATCGGCAACAGCGGCGGGATTTTCGGCGATAATTTCGGCTACTACTTTTTCGAGTTCGGATTGATCGGAGACAACGTGCAGGCCTTCGGCGTTTAAAATATCTTCCGGATCTTCGCCTGATTCAAACATTTTCTTCAAAATATCCTTGGCGCCGCGACTTAGGATTTTGCCTTGATCAATCAGGAAAACAAGATGGGCTAGAGATTCGGGTTTGATTTTAAGGTCGTCGAAACTCACTTCGTTTTCTCTCATTAAACCCACTAAATCAGAAGAGAGATAATTTAAAAGAGTCTGGGGTTTGGCATCTTTATTGAAAGTTTTAAGTTCGGAGATGGAGTTTTCAAAAAACTCGGCTAGGTGTTGATCGATAATTAAAGATTCTAACTTGGCGCCTTCGAGCGCGTACTCTTGTCTGAACCTTGCCCGTTTGGCGGCGGGGAGTTCGGGAATGGAATCCTTTAGTTCCTCAAGTCCTAGAGAGGCGGTTTCAAATGCCGGAAGGTCTGGCTCGGGGAAATAGCGGTAGTCGTGAGCTTCTTCTTTGGAGCGTTGGCTAACGGTTTCATATTTCCCATCGTCCCAGCCGCGAGTTTCTTGATGTACTTTTCCGGTTTTCATAACTTCGGCTTGGCGTTTGATTTCGTACGCAATACACCCGGCAACCGCGCCAAAAGAGTTGAGGTTTTTAATCTCCACTTTAGTCCCCTGCTTCCAAACACCTTTAACCCATTTACCCAAACTGATATTTACTTCCACGCGCATCTGCCCTTTTTCCATATCAGCGCTTGAAACATCTAAATACCGCAAGATAAGTTGAAGTTCTCTGGCAAAATTGACGGCTTCTTCGGCGGATTTAATGTCGGGCTCGGTGACGAGTTCCATAAGAGGAACACCGGCGCGATTGAAATCAACGAGAGTCATGTTGGTTTTGGGATCATGCAAAAGCCGGCCGGTGTCTTCCTCTAAGTGGACTCTGGTTAGGGTGACGCCATTTAACGAACCGCCTAGAACTAACGGCTGATCATATTGTGAAATTTGATAACCTTTCGGAAGATCGGGGTAGAAATAATTTTTGCGGTCGAATTTTGTTTGAGGATTAATTTCTCCGCCTAAAGCCATGCCAACCCGAATGACGGATTTTACGGCTTCTTTATTGATAGTCGGAAGCGTGCCGGGATGACCGAGGCAGACGGGACAGACGTTTACGTTAGGGTGATTCTCTTCCGGATTATTCGGAGAGTCGCAGAACATTTTGGTCTTGGTCTTGAGTTCTGCGTGGATTTCAAGACCGATAGTGGGAATGTAGTTGGGCATGTTTTTTTGTAAGTTAGAAGTTTCCTCCAGAGGAGGATCCGCCTATGGCGGAAAAAATCAAAATGTAAAATTCAAACTTATTTTATTACTTTATCAACTAAACTCAAAATCTCCTGATGAATTTCACTGGGGGGTATAATATTTCCCGCTCGCATACATTCAATATTTTTAAACCAGCCGGGGAATAATCCACAAAGTTCTTGGTAAATTTTTTCGGTGTTCGCGAGGTGGGTGAAATCGGATTCAAGCATGTCTCTTTTGGCACCATTTTGGATGTATTTTCTGGTAGTTTTAGTATCAATAAGTTTTTGCGAAATATCGGGGGTGATGTGAAGGATCAAGTTGAGATCGGGTTTTGGAATGCCTAGGATGTTGAATTCTAAGTCGTTAACCCAGTTGTAATACTTTTTCCTTTCAGCCGCGTCGCGTAAGTTTGAACCTTGATGGGCCATATTAGAAGCAACATAGCGGTTGGAAATTACTATCTGGCCCTTGGCTAAGGATGATAAAATATCTTTTTTTGCATCAAAGCGATCAAGGGCAAAGAAAAGAGAAGCTTGATGAGGTCCAATTTCCTGAAAAGAGCCGAAGCGTCCGTTTAGATATTCGCGGACAAAATAAGAAGAAGGTTTCTCGTATTGGGGAAAATCAAAGGTCGCAACTTTTGTATCTTTAGCTTCAAAATACTCTTTTAGTTTTTTGAGTTGAGTTGCTTTCCCAGAGCCATCAATACCTTCAATAACGATGAATGTGCCAGAGTAATTATTTGAGGTCATATTAAAACAAAAAGTCCTTCTGATTAAGGTTAATGCAGAAGGACTTTTTGGTCAAAGATAGATTTTAATTGGTAACATCGATACCCATCGAGCGGGCTGTGCCTTCAATAATCTTCGAGGCGGCTTCTAGATCGTTGGCGTTTAAATCTTTCATCTTCTTTTCGGCGATTTCACGGATTTGAGCTTTGGTTACTTTGCCAGCTTTAACTTTGGGAGCGGCACCGGAGCCTTTTTCGATACCGGCGGCTTTGCGGAGCATATCGGAGGCGGGAGGAGTTTTTAAGATAAAAGAAAAACTACGGTCTTCAAAAATAGTAATTTCAGCCGGCACAATGTCGCCCGTCATATCTTTAGTGGCATCATTAAACTGCTTACAAAATTCTTGAAGATTAATCCCGTGAGGTCCCAAGGCGGTGCCGACTGGAGGAGCAGGATTGGCTTTGCCTGCGTTAAGCTGAAGTTTGAGGGTAGTTTTTATTTTCTTAGCCATAGTTTAAATTTATATAATTGAACTTTTGGTTTTTCCGCCGGAGGCGGATCCGCCTTAGGCGGAAATTTTTTGGCCATGTTATTTATATTAATATATGAATTTTTACCCAGCTCTACTTTTTAGAAAACAGGTTTTGACTGAAGGTTGTTTTATTTGATTTAGCTATTTTTTTGTTTAAATAAAGATATCATAAAAAGTAGGGCTGGGTAAAGGTTTTCTTGACGAATTTCGTTCTCTCTTATTAGCTCCGAAATTCGGAAAGCCCTTTAAAAAGGTAAATCTTCGGGTTTAATGTCTTCTTTTTCAGTATCAATATCGATTACTGGAATTTCTTCCTGAAGAGGGCTATCGATTGAAGGTTGATTCTCTTCTTGAGGATTACGCCCTGCTGAGTAAGCTTGGGGTTTCTGTCCCCCACCGCCGCTACCGCGCGGACCGAACTGAAGGCGCTCACAAACAATTTCGGTGGTTTTTCTAGCTTGTCCTTGTTTATCGTTCCAAGAACGAGTTTGAAGCCGTCCTTCCACTAAAACCAGACTGCCCTTGGTTAAAAATTGATTAGCGATTTCAGCTTGTTTACCCCAAACGACAATGTTATGAAATTCCACGCTTTCTTGCTTAGCACCGGCGCGATCAGTCCAATTACGATTCGTGGCAAGACTAAAACTTGTGACCGATTGGCCGCTAGGAGTGGTTCTAAGTTGAGGGTCAGCAGTTAGCCGACCGGCAATAAAGACTTTGTTTAGATTCATCCCGTTAGAAAATTAAAACCGATGCCGACCGACAAATCGACATTTCTAGTTTTGAATGCAAATACTTTAAAGAATTCATTTTAATTAATTTTCTAACGGGATTCATGAATTTCTCTACTAATTACAAATTTGGTACGAATATACGAAAGAAGAATATCAGTTTTTTGTACAATAGTAAATCCTTAGTATTTTGTATCTCACTGAAGGATTTCTTCGATCTTCCTTTCAAGAGCTTCGTTGCTTAGGGGCATTGAGGGTTTTACTTCCGGTTCCGCTTTTGCTACCAAAGGACGACTCGCCCGCGGTTTTGTTGATGCTTGATCTTTCGCTTTGGCGAAAGGCGGAGTAATAAAGAGAAATCTTAGGATTTCGGGATTGATACTTAAGTCGTGACTGATGGCCGTAAGTGATTCGGGGCTACCATTCATATGGAAAAAACCAAAAAAAGCCTGGGTTTCTTTTTTAATTTTATAAGCTAGAATAATTTTTCTAACTGGACCTTCGGAGACGATATCAAATTGATGCTGTTTTAAAAGCCTTGAAACCACAGCCGGTCCTTCTTCGGTTTTAGATAGGAAGGAAATTTCGTAGTTTTTATTGTCGATTTTTTCTGTATTTTCCATGACTAGAAACTAGCTAATCTTTACTGGTTCGTCAAGTTCGACGGTTTGGCCGGATTCGACGTTAACCTCACCTTCATTTTCGGCATTTTCGTCTTCGGGTTGGCCCGACCGATTAGTCGGAAGGAGGCGGCCGATGATAACGTTTTCTTTAAGACCGCGCAAAGGATCAACTTTCGATTCGATGGCGGCTTTAACTAAAACCCGGGCGGTATCTTGGAAGGAGGCAGAGGACAAGAAACTTTCAGTCGAAAGGGCAACTTGAGTGATACCCATCAAGAGCTGGACAGCTTTAGCTGGCATTTTACCCTGGCGCTTAAGTTCTTTATTAAGCTCCAAAAATTTTGGCTTCTCAATGATTTCACCGGCTACTAAATCGAGAGCATCGCCGGCATCTTTAATTCTGACGCGAGAGAACATCTGCTTAACAATAATTTCAATGTGTTTGTTGTTAATTGAAGCGCCTTCGGAGAAATAAATTTTTTGAACTTCGCTTACAATATAACCCTCAACGGCATCTTTGCCTCGAAATTCTAAAAGCTCTTTAAGATCAATATTTCCTTCTGATATCTGGTCGCCTTTTTTCAATTCATCATCCACTTTGACCAAGAAGGATGAAGAAATCGAAATGGCGTATTCGGTAGTTTTGTTCTTAGACTTGGCAGTTTTTTTAACCGCGCTCGCTTTTTTCTTGGGAATTAAGTGAAGGACTCGCAGAGTTCCTCTATCTTCAATTTTTTCGACTAAACCGTCTTCAGAAACCAAAAGGGCTTTACCTTTAGGAGGTCGGGCTTCAAAGATTTCCTCAATCCTAGGAAGACCGTGGGTAATATCGGAGCCAGCTACACCACCGGTGTGGAATGTTCTCATAGTAAGCTGAGTACCAGGCTCACCAATTGATTGAGCGGCGATAACCCCAACGGCTTCACCGATGCGAGATTGGGAATTATCTCCTAAACCAAGCCCGTAGCACTTACTGCAAACGCCATAAAGAGTTTTGCAGGTAATGGGCGAACGAACCTTGACTGAAGCGATATCTGACTTATCAATCACTTCCGCGACCACTTTACTAATAACATCGCCGAGATGGACGACAACCTTCCTGCCAATTTTTACTTCTTCAAGCGAGGTGCGAGAGAAAAGACTGGTTGATAAGGGTTGGCCGAATTTATTGCCACCGGTTCTAAAAATTGAAATACCATTGGTGGTTCGACAATCTTCTTCTCTAACGAAAACATCCTGCGCAACATCAACTAAACGGCGAGTGAGGTAACCGGCTTGAGCGGTCTTAAGAGCGGTATCGGTAGTACCTTTTCTCGCGCCATGAGTGGAAATGAAGTATTCCAGAACACTCAAGCCTTCTTTAAGAGATGATTTGATGGGAAGCTCAATAGTTTCACCTTGAGAGTTCTGAACCAATCCTTTCATACCCATCATCTGAATCGGCTGAACCCAAGAACCGCGGGATCCGGAATCAATGATTTGGTAGATGGAGTTTTCTTCGGGAAGGACTTTAAGAATTAGAACAGATATTTCTTTTTTGGTTTTTTCCCAAATAGAGATTACGCGAGCCCTTCTTTCTTCTTTTGTAAGAAGACCGCTGCGGTATTGGGAATAAATCTCAGCAATTTTAGATTCGGCGTTTTTAAGAATTTCCGGTTTTTCTTTAGGGATGATCAAATCAGACATTGACCAAGTGATGCCGGAACGAGTCGCTCTTTCGAAACCGAGCAGTTTGATTTTATCCAAAACTTCTCCGGTTTTTTCGAAACCATTTTTTTCAAGATATTCATCCATTGTTCTCGAGAGAGCCTTTTTGTTTAGAGTAGCGTTGATGAAAGTGTGGCCTTCACCAAAAGTTTGATTGAACATTATACGCCCAATGGAGGTTACGAAATTATCTTTTGTGGACCCAATTTGGATGGGCTCCCGCAATTTAATCACGCCGTGGTTGGAGGCCATGAAAGCGTCGTGCACATCAACAAAACGCTTAACTGGACCGGTAAAAGTTGAGTTGAGTTGAGTAATATAATAGATGCCCAACACAATGTCTTGAGTGGGGGTGGTGATAAGGTCTCCGGTGGCTGGCTTTAGAAGATTGCGGTTGGAGGCCATAATTTCCCTAGATTCTCGCTGGGCTTCCTCAGAGAGAGGAAGGTGGACCGCCATTTGGTCGCCGTCAAAGTCGGCGTTAAATGCCATACAGGCATAGGGCGGAATCTGAATAGCTAATCCCTCGACGAGTATCGGCTTAAAGGCTTGAACGCTTAACCGATGGAGGGTTGGAGCCCGGTTTAAGAGAACATAGCGATCTTTAATGATTTCTTCGAGGATTGCCCAGATTTCATCGCTGGCTTGTTCGAGAATGCGGTTAGCGCTACGGATATTATTCGCCATTCCCCGGCGGATGACTTCGCTGATGACAAAAGGCCGAAAAAGTTCCAAAGCCATTCTTTTTGGCAGACCGCATTCATCAAGGTGAAGTTTGGGACCGACAACGATGACCGAACGACCGGAATAATCAACACGTTTACCGAGAAGATTTTGACGGAATCGCCCTTGTTTACCTTTCAACATGTCAGCCAGAGAACGAAGCGGCCGACGTTGCGTGGAAAGTTGTTGAGTTCCAAAGCGGGCGGAGTTGTCTATAAGCGCGTCAACCGCTTCTTGGAGCATGCGTTTCTCGTTTTTGACGATAACGTCAGGAGCTTTTATTTCAATTAATTTTTTAAGGCGATTATTGCGGTTAATAACCCGCCGATATAGGTCGTTTAAATCGGAGGTAGCATAGCGGCCGCCGTCTAAAGCAACCATAGGCCGGAGATCTGGGGGTAAAATAGGCAAAACAGTGAGAATGAGCCATTCTGGCCGGAGGTTATTACGGAGCATCGACTTGCACATTTTAAGCCGGCGAAGCTGTTTGATATCGATGGCCTTCTTCTTGGTGGTGGCAAGATCTTTCTCTATTTTCTGAATCTCTTTTCTTAAATCCATCTTCTCTAAAATCTCGCGAACGGCTTCGGCTCCGCTTGAAGCTTTGAAAACACTGCCAAAACGCCGAGCTAGGCCGAAGTACTCGAGTTCACTTAAGATATCGCTGGGTTTCAAGTCGTTTAGGAAATCGCGGGTTTGTTTAGCGGCGACAGTAAGCTCTTTTTTAACTTTGTCGTCTTTAACGCCAACAATTTTAAGTTTACTCTTAAGCTCGCGATCGAGTTCTTCGAGGGCTTGGCGCCGAGCTTCTTCATTAACTTCGGTGACAATATAGGCGGAATAATAGATGACTCTCTCGAGTTTAGTAGAAGATGTATCTAAGATAAGACTAAGCCGAGATGGGATACTTTTTAAAAACCAAATATGACAGACGGGAGCGGCGAGTTTAATATGGCCCATGCGCTCACGACGGACAATAGAGCGGGTAACTTCAACGCCGCATTTATCACAGACAACGTTTTTATATCTAATCCGGCGATATTTACCGCAATAACATTCGTAATCTTTGGTGGGACCAAAAATTCTTTCCGAGAAAAGACCGTCCTTTTCGGGACGCTGAGTGCGGTAGTTAATAGTTTCGGGTTTAATAACTTCGCCGTGAGACCATTTAAGAATATCGTCTGGAGAGGCGACGCTAATTTTTAGAGCTTTAAAGTCTTCGACACGGTCAACACCGGGTTCGTAAACGGGTTCAATATTGAAACTCAAAGCTTTTAACTCGGAGAGAAGGACGTTAAAGGAAGCAGGGATGTTGGGTTTTTTAATTTTTTCTCCTCTAATAATGGATTCATAAGCCGAAGACCTTCCTAGAATATCGTCGGACTTAATAGTAAGCATTTCTTGAAGGGTGTGCTTGGCACCATAGCCTTCAAGGGCCCACACTTCCATTTCTCCAAAACGCTGGCCTCCAAATTGTGCCTTACCGCCGAGTGGTTGTTGAGTGATAAGCGAGTATGGTCCAATCGAACGAACGTGGACCTTGTCCTCGACTAAGTGGTTCAACTTCATTATATAGATGTACCCAACCATGACCGGCCGATCAAAGGGCTGGCCAGTGCGGCCGTCGATGAGTTTAATTTTGCCGTCTTCAGGAAGTCCAGCTTTTTTTAGTTCTTCTTGGATTTGGTCTTCAGTCGCCGAATCCAAGCCTGGGGTGACGGCTCGGTATCCTAATTTTGAGGCAGCCCAACCAAGGTGAGTTTCCAAAATCTGCCCGAGGTTCATACGAGAGACAACTCCAAGAGGATTTAATATGATGTCAACCGGAGTGCCATCTTCAAGGTGGGGCATGTCTTCGACGGGACGGACTTGAGAAATAACTCCTTTGTTCCCGTGGCGACCGGCCACTTTGTCCCCGACTTGGATTTTACGGAGTTGAGCGACTTCGATTCTAATGCGTTTAATAATGCCAGGTTCAAGCTTGTCTCCTTGGTCGCGGTTAAAAATTTTTACGCCGACGATTCGCCCTTGTTTGCCGTGAGGAAGAGTAAGAGAAGTATCTTTAACGTCTCTGGCCTTTTCTCCGAAAATAGCCCGAAGGAGTCGCTCTTCCGACGTAAGTTCAGCTTCGCCTTTCGGTGAAATTTTTCCAACTAAAATATCGCCGGCTTTAACTTCGGCGCCAATACGGATAATTCCCTCTTCGTCGAGGTTTTTTAATTTTTCTTCTGAGACGTTGGGGATGTCGGGAGTGGTAATTTCAGGGCCGAGCTTGGTGTCGCGAACATCACAGTCAAAGTCTTCGATGTGAACCGAAGTAAAAAGGTCGTCGCGGACAACTCGCTCGGAGAGAATAACGGCGTCTTCGAAATTAGCACCTTCCCAGGACAAGAAAGAAACTAAAAGATTTTGGCCGAGCGCCAAAACTCCGTTATCTATAGAAGGACCATCAGCCAAAACTTCTCCTTTTTTGACCGATTGATGCGGAAAGACGACGGGTTTTTGATTGACCGAAGTGAACTGGTTGGAGCGTTTAAATTTATTTAGATTGTGAACTTTGGTTCCTTTGGGATATTTAATTTTTATGTGCCGGCCGTCAGATTCGATTATTTCTCCATCTTCCTCGGCTTTTAGAAGATAACCAGAATCAGAAGCGGCTTTTTCTTCTTGGCCGGTGCCGACAAACGGCGCTTGAGGTTTAATCGAAACTACCGCTTGACGCTGCATGTTTGAACCCATAAGAGCCCGGTTGGCGTCGTCGTGTTGAAGAAATGGAATAAGCGAAGTAGCAACGCTGATAAATTGGTGAGGAGCGACGTCGATATAATCCACTTCTTTCGGAGAACAAATACCTGGGTCACCTTTGATTCTGGCTTCAATGTTTGAATTGGTGAAAAAACCGTTTTCGTCTCGAAGATTCCCGTTGTGAGCAATTTTGTAATTTTCTTCTTCAATGGCGTCGGTCCAGACAACTTCTTTGGTAACTTGACCGTTTTTGACTTTGACGTAGGGAGTTTCCAAAAATCCAAATTCGTTTATCCTCGCGAAACTAGAAAGGTAGTTAATAAGGCCAATATTGGAACCTTCGGGAGTTTGAATGGGACAAATTCTTCCATAATGAGAGCGATGAATATCACGAACTTCAAAGCTGGCTCTTTCCCGAGTGAGACCGCCTGGACCCAAAGCCGAAAGCCGGCGCTTGTGTTCAAGCTCGGCTAAGGGATTGATTTGATCCATGAACTGTGAGAGCTGAGAAGAGGCGAAGAACTCTTTGATAACGGCGGCGATGGGACGGAAGTTGATAAGCTGGGCGGGAATAAGTGTTTCTTTATCTAGGATCGACATTCGATCTTGGATAATACGGCGAAGCCGGGCAAAACCAATTCTTAGCCTTCCTTGAAGAAGTTCACCGACGGTTTTTAGCCGGCGATTACCAAGGTGATCGATATCGTCGGGCTCAGCATTGGGAGTATTGTTTAAACGAATAATTTCACGAACGATAGCCAAGAGATCGTCTTGGCCCAAGAGACGCTCGGTTTTTTTCTTATCAAAGCCGAGGCGCTGGTTCATTTTAAACCTACCGACGGCGGAGATATCGTAGCGATCAAACCGCTTAAACATGGCGTCAATAAGACTTTTGGCATTTTCGGGCGTAGCCGGATCGCTCGGTCTCAACCGGCGATAAACTTCCATATAGGACTCGGATAAATCTTTGGCTGCGTCTTTTTTAAGAGTAGCTTCAATGAATTTAACTGGTCCTTTATCAATATCTTTAAAAGAATTTCTAATCGATTCATCTGAGACGCCAAAAATTCTTAAAAGATCAGAGACGGGAACTTTTCGGTGGCGATCAATTTTTACAGCAATCGTGCCGTCGATTTCGGTTTCGAACTCAAGCCAAGCACCGCGGTTGGGTATAATTTTAGCGCCAAAAAGATTCCTCCCACGCCATGGTACGGCAGTAAAATAAACACCGGCTGACCGAATAAGCTGGGAAACGACAACACGCTCAACTCCGTTAATAATAAATGTACCCCTTACTGTCATTATCGGAAATTCGCCGAAATAAACTTCTTGAGATTGGATCTTCCCAGTTTTTCTATCCTCGAGCCTTACCTTAACTCGAAGCGCGGCCTCATAGGTTCCGTCGCGTTCTATAGTAACTTCTTCGCTGTATTTAGGTTCATCAAAACGAGACTCTTCGAAATAGAGCTCCAATTCTTTACTGGAGTGATCTCGGATGGGTGAAACTTCTTCAAAAATTTCTTTTAGGCCTTTATCGAGGAATCGCTTGTAGGACTCCAACTGAATTTCGTTTAAATCCGGAATTTCGGTTAGGGGCTTGAAGCGACCAAAATTTTTGATGGGCAATGTTTTAAGCATTGTCTTTAGGGTTTATATTTTTAGGCGACGTTTAAATACAAACAAAGTGGTATCGACAAAAATCCACTCTCTATTCTTTTAATTATTTATAAAATCGGACAAAGAGGCCTCAAATTATTTTTTTAGATAAAGAAAAATCTTCTCGTTATGTTCTTCAAGAGTCTCAGAAAAGTAAGTCTTCCCGGTTTTAGGATCGCTTAAGAAAAACCAATAGGGAGAAGAATTTTTATCTAAAACAGCCCGGACAGCAGAAACACCGGGGCTAGCTATTGGTCCCGGCGGCAAACCTCTATGTTGGTAGGTATTATAAGGGGAGTCAATTTTAAAGTCAAGTTTGGTAATGGGATAACAAACACCCCCCTCTTTTGAAAGGTTTTTCTTAATATAACAGATAGTGGCGTCAATTTGGAGGGGCATTCCAACCTTTATCCTTTTTTCAAGAATGCCGGCCACTAGCCGCCCATCTTCAAAATCAGACACCTCCTCCTGAACTAGAGAAGCAAGAACTAAATTCGACTCAAACTTCTCCGGGTTGCTATCAAGAATTGGTTTGATGTTTGTATCAAAGCCTTCTAAAAAAATATCGACTACATCCTCAACTTTTGAACCGGTAAAAAATTTATAAGTACTAGGGAAGAGCCAGCCTTCGAGGGCGCGGTCTTTTGAAAATTCGATAAGGTCGCCCGATAAAATTACTTTTTGGTCGGTGAGTATTTTGTCGACCTCCGCGACCGAAAGCCCTTCGGGGATAGTGACCTCGACTTCCTCTCCCCCTCGAATAAGAATATTAATAATTTCATTGCCGTTTAGATTAGGAGAAAGTTCGTAAAGGCCGGGCTTTAGCTTGCTGGCGGATCCGGTTAAGAAAGCAAAGATTTTGAAAGCGAACGGAGAACGAATTAAATTTTCACTTTTGAGGCGGCTGGTAATACTAAGAAAACTATCGCCGGAATTTATTTTAAAAATACTCGACGAGGAAACCCCGCCCGGAGACCTAAGTCCAAAATTAATTGAGAGCGTAAAAATCAAAACAAGGGAGGTGGCTGAGAAGAAGAAAAGTTTTTTGGAGATAATCTCAAAGGGCTTTCTGTAGGCAAGCATACGTTAGTTCAAAAATAACTTCCAAGGCTATGATTTTTTCGCGATAGAATTAATGATAGCGACGAGAAACGAGCTTGTCAAAAGACTTGACCCGCCGTGGCTTAAAAAGGGAAAAGTAACTCCGATAACGGGAGAGATACCAAGGACTGAACCGATGTTGAGAAAAAACTGCCAGCTAAGAGCCATGGCTACACCGACACAAATGAATTTTTCGAAATTTTGGTCGGCCAGCGAGGCGATTTTGAGAATCCGAAAAATAATATAAATGAAGGCGGATAAGACTAAAATGCCAGCGAGCCAGCCCCACTCCTCAACGAGGGCGGCGAAAATAAAATCGGTATCTGGTGTGGTAAGAAATCCCAGTTGGGTTTGACTGCCTTGACCATAACCTTTGCCAAAAAATCCGGCCGAGCCGATGGCGATTTTTGCTTGGTTAACGCTGTAATTAATACCTAGAGTATCTTTTTCGGGATAAAAAACAGCGACTATCCTGTCTCTTTGATAATTTTTTAGGATAGAAGACCACATAAAAACGCCCAGAAGGGAAAATATCAACAAAGCGAGCAAAAGACGCTTAAGAGGTAAACCACTTACAAGAAGAAACCCAAACCAGATTCCAAATAGAACGAGGAGAGAACCGAAATCAGGCTGGATAGCAACTAGGCCCGCGGGAATCGCAAAGTAAATAAAAGATATAAATATATTCTGCCAACGAGCAACGCTCACATGACGGCGACTAAAGAATCCGGCAAAAACTAGAATCAGACTGACTTTGACGAGCTCAACCGGTTGGAAAGTAAAAGGGCCGAGAGCGAGCCAGCTTCGAGTATTGTGGATGAGTATCCCTTTAAAGTGAGTGAGGATTAAAAGAGCGATGGAAAAAAAATATAAACCCAAAACCAGCCAGCGATAATTCAGGAAAGAGCGCCAATCTACAAAGAAAAAAATTAAGAAAATCAGAACACTAAGAAGAACCCAGGCGCCTTGGAGTAGGAAAATTTGAGAGGAAATACTCGAGAGGACAACGAGGCTTGAAGTTATTAAAAAACCAAGAGGAATATAGAGACTCATAAATAGGGGTAAGCTAAATTACTTCACTCGCTTTTAGCCCGAATAAAGAAATGAGTGGCGGGCAAATTAACATCGGCAAGAAATGGATGGCTGATAGCGAAGGGCTCACGCGTGTTGGGCGCAATAACGGGGAGTTCCGTTTCGGATGCTCCTACTGGTTTGCCGAAACGACCGTTGAAAATAGCAATAATTTTAATTTCGTTTAATTTCCAAATGCTTTGATTAGCTAAAGAACCACTGATTTTAATTTGATTATTGTCTGTAGAAAAAGAGATACCCTCTATGCTGATTTCGGGTTTTTTGAAATCATCGCTTTTTACCCATTCAGCTTTATCTAAAATCACTTCGAGGCGGCTCGGGGATGAAGACCCAACTTCCAAGTTGGGAGCGAGGATATATCCAGTTTCGCCGGCGTATAAAAATAAATCTCCGGTTATGCCTACGATAACCTTATCGCTGTTGTCGTAAGCATTGAGGGTATACTTGAAATTTTTGGCGGCGAAATCGGCGTTGGGATTTTTAACTTCGGCGAAGAGGCTAACGTGCCCACTATCGAGACGGAAAATTTTTTGCTGGATTATTTCTAATTTATTACTAAATCCGGCAGGAAAACAACTTAGGCTACAGGGGCCACCGCAGTCAATCTCCTCTTCGTTTTGGTTTTGGGTTTTATCGAAACAAGTTGGATCAGCTTTAATAAAATTCAAATAGAATCCCCAGCCAATAAACGCGAGGAGGAGGAAATAAAAAAAACCATAAATGAGTTGTTTTAATCGCCTATTCATGTTTTTCTCTACAGATTACTAATTTAGTACGAATATACGAATAATTATAACTCAATATACTAAACTCTAATAATGAAATGATTCTCATACTTGGTGAGTTAAGCGGCGAATCAAAAAACGGCTCGTGAGTTCTTGAGCCGTTTTTTGATATATCTTCTTAAGGATTTATGGCGCGGTAGTCGTACTATTAACTGAACTTCCGAAAGCGGCTTTTAGATCGGTGCGGGCTTTTTCGATGGCGGCTTTGAAGTCGGCCGCAGCCTTGTCGGTCGCAGTTTTACGAGCTGATTTCAGAGAATCGAAAGCGGTTTGGAAAGCGTCCTGATCGGTTTTGACGGCAGCTTGGAAAGCATCTCGGGCAGTTTTGATTGCCGTGTTTAATGCGTCCCGAACACTTTTGACGTCGGTAGCTGAAGCGCAATCGGTTTTGGCTTTATCAACCGCAACTTTAATGGCGGTCTGAAGAGTCGTGAAAGCAGTTTGATGCGCGGTTTGCCTTTTATCGATTTCGGTTTTAAGGCCGGTTTCGAAAGCTTTAACTGCGGCATCTACTGCAGTGCGCCGAGCGCTCACCGCGGCCTTCACGGCAGTTTGAAAAGCGGTGACGGCAGATTTTTGAGCGGTAGTAGTCGCATTCCCCATAAGCTTGTCGAAGTGTTCGGTAAAGTTGGCATCACGCTCGGTTCTATTTTCGGTTCTTTTCGCCACAAACTCATTCCATTTGTTCTCGATATTCTCCCGATGGGTTTCCTTTTTTGATTTGAGTTCGTTAAGGCGATTACCAACGTTTTGATCAATCTCCGATAAGCGAGATCTAATGCGGACGCAGACTTCACTAATTCCTCGATTAGCTTCTTTAGTGCTTGAGGAAGTACCTTGAGCAGAAACTATAGACGGTAGCACTAAGGGAACAATTAGGGCGCTTCCAATTAAAGAGATAATGAATTTTTTCATGCTACTGGATATTGCTTGTGTTTAGAGATTGATCAAGAGAGCTAAAATCTTCCGGAGCGGTGAGTGAGCTATTGGTATCGGCTGGAGCTTGAGCATCGGCGCCGGCTTCAGAAAGAATGGAGTTAACCGCATCATCAATGTTGCCGGTAGCGGGTTTAAGAGTCACGGGTGTTTCGGCTGCAGGCTGATTTTCTTTAGTTGGCGTAGTAGGTTCTTCTTTACTACTAGTTAAAAGAATAATACCGACGACAATTATTATAATGATTAGAATCCAAATAGTTTTTTTATTCATGTTTTTCTTGATCGTTATCGACCTTTTTATTGAATTTACATTTTATCATATTTTTGTTTGTAAAATTAGTAATCAATTCTGATGATTTTTTCTTTGAATTTAAGGCCGGAAATGATAGTGATTTGGCTTTTTTTGACTTTAAAAAAGTCAGCGAGGAGTTCAATAATTCTTTGATTAGCCCGACCTTCGATAGGGGGAACAGAAACGTAAACTTTATATATCCCCTCGCCCGAATGGGATTTTTTTTCGAAAAGAGGCGCTGTTTCTCGTTTGGCGCGCGGAAAAATCTCCCCATCTTTTATAATGCGTTCTTTTTTGGCGTTGGTGATAACTTTTATTTTGATTTGCATAATTTAGATTGTAACAAAAAACATACCAACAAGTTTTGCTGGCGTATTTTTTAGGATGCTGGTTATCTATCCTTTCAGAAGTCTGTGGGCTGCCAATTCAAGTTCATCTATGGCCTTCAAAAAAGCTTCCCTTTTTGGCGGATAAATCGAATTATAATACTCTGGATCAGCTAAGGTGTTTTCGAGAACTTTAATAGTCTGTTTAAGTGACTCTAGCCCCTGACTCATTTTCTTATCTCCTTCGATATTTTGGACGGGTTCGATTTTGGGGGTGGGTTCTTCTTCTGGAACACCTTCTTCTGGTTTAAATGATTCTTTTGACATAACCCAATTTTACCCCCCCCTAGAAGGTGTCAACCCCATTAGAAATCCACCCCGCTAAAGGCATGGCGGAGCCACTGGGAGTGGTCTATTTCTAACGGGGTCAAGTTAAATTGTGGGAATACTAAAAACGGCCCAAAATGGGCTTGATAAAGTATATAGGAATCCCGGGCATATGCCCGGGACCTTCGTTTCATGGCTGAATTTTTTCGTTTAAAACTTAAAATTCAGATGAAGCTTCGGCCTGCGGTGCTTTGTTGTCGGCATATCCTACTTTCCCCCCAAAGGAGTATCATCGGATTTCGGTACTTTCACTTCTCTGTTCGGAATGGGAAGAGGTGGTACACACCGAAATAGAACACCGACAACAAAAAACCGCAGTTAATTTAAATTAAGTCGCATTATAGTTCCCGCCACGGCGGGGTCTTCGTTTCATGGCTGAATTTTCTTCGTTTAAAACTCGAAAATTTAGATGAAACTTTGAAAAGTCAGTATTGGGATGGTTGGCAACGGTCTATTAGTACTCCTTGGCTGAAATCCTTGCGGATCTTACACCTAGAGCCTATCAACCTGGTAGTCTTCCAGGAGACCTGCACCTAATCTTGGGGTAGGCTTCGCGCTTAGATGCTTTCAGCGCTTATCCCTTCCAGACATAGCTACCCGGC
>JBBUBW010000015.1:0-22923 GCA_038058095.1 Patescibacteria group bacterium
GTGGAGTGTTTGCATCGAACTGTCACAACGGCGTCTTGCCGGAGACTTTGACGATTGCCAATATTTACGGCAAGGCATCGGGGTATAAGGTTTATAAGTCATTTAATTTTTACGAGATTACGGGGGATATGGTGAACTGGTTTGCCAAGATGAACATTCCGGCGATCAGCGTTTTGCTCACCGATCACACGAATACCGAATGGACCAAGAACGAAGCCGGCATTAAAGCGTTGCTCAATAATTACGCTAAATAATGGGGATTATTTTTAGGAAGCGGGGGCTTTTTGTGCTTCTCGTGGTTGCTTTGGCGGCTCTGGGTTTAGTTTGGTTTTTTGTGTGGCGGGGCGGACGTTCGGTTGCGCCTACGCCATCAGTAACGATTGAAGCGACAAGCACTTCGCCAAAGTATGAGCTGGTGGGCAAGTCGGTTGAAGGGCGAAAGATTGAGGCGTATACCTACGGGCAGGGGCAGACGAAGCTTTTATTTGTGGGCGGGATACACGGCGGGTATGAGTGGAACAGCGTGGTTTTGGCTTACGATTTTTTGGATTATTTAGACGCGGCTCCGTCCGGGACGATTCCGGCGAATTTGGCGGTGATGGTGATTCCCTCGGCCAATCCGGACGGAGTTTTTAAGGTGACGGGCAAAGAGGGGAGATTTGCGGCCGGGGATGTTTCGAAGTCGCAGACGGTTTTGGAGGCGGGGCGGCTGAACGCGGATAAAGTTGATTTGAATCGAAATTTTGATTGCAAGTGGCAGGCGAAGGGGACTTGGAAGAGCCGGCCGGTGAGCGGGGGGACGAAGGCGTTTTCCGAACCGGAGGCCGCCGCCCTTCGAGATTTTATTTTAGCGGAGAAACCGGCGATGGTTTTGTTTTGGCACAGCCAAGCGAATGCCGTTTACGCGTCTCAATGCAAGGGCGGGATTTTGCTGGAGACGTCGGCGATTATGAAGGCATACTCGCGCGCGGCGGGATATCCGGCGGTTGAGACTTTTGACGCTTACACGGTGACGGGCGCGGCTGAAGACTGGCTCGCCTCGATTAATATTCCGGCGATTACGGTTGAGCTCAAGACCCACGAATCGGTGGAGTGGACGAAAAATTTAGCGGGCATCAAGGCGCTTTTTGAATACTACGGGAGGTAGGGGATTTGTTGTCTTAAAACATTCTCATATTCTTGAGAATGTGAGAATGTTTATTTTTACGTGAAGCGGAAACTTTTTTGTGATATTATTTATGAGGAAGGAGGTGTGAGATGTCAGAGAATCTACATCTCAGCCTTAATCAGACAAGCGTTGTTTAGGCTATGGCGAGAGCTGGTCCTGATTTTGGGATCAACGAAGGGGAGCTCTCTCTTGCACCCAAGCAAGACGAAAGAACCTTCAAGACAGAGAGTCTAGGAAAATAGCCCGGCCCTACATCGAATCGCTGTTGGTTGAGATTTACCCACACCAACGGTGATACGTCGTGATGGGAGTAAGCACCGGACTCTCGCAATCGTTTGTCTGATCGCACGAATTTAGCTCAACTCTTGACCAACCGGAGTTGAGCTAAACTTTTATTAATAACTGAAATAAAATTGTGGTAAAATAAAATTATGAATAAAAAAACATCAATACTGATTTTAGTGGGCGTGGTTTTGGTTTTGGGGATTTGGCTATTGGGCCGAGGTGGGGTGCCGGCGAGTAATACAGCGACTCCAAACGGAAATACGGCGGTTAAATCGGATCCGCTAAACACGACGTATCAAATTGAAGGGACGGCCGTGACGCTCGTGAATGGAAAATCGGAAGTTGAAGCCGCGCCGGGATCAGCCACAAAAATTGTGGACCAAGTTTTTGGCCAGCCGGTTTTTGGTGATTTAAACAACGACGGGGTGCCGGATGCCGGATTGATTTTGGTGGACCAACCCGGAGGCACCGGAACTTTTTATTATTTAGCTGCGGCGATTAATCAGAACGGAAACTATGTCGGCACAAACGCGATTTTGCTCGGTGATCGAATTGCTCCGCAAAATATCCAAATCCAAAACGGCGTTTTGATTACCAATTACGCTGACCGTAATCCCGGCGAACCTTTTTCGGTACAACCGAGCGTGGGTAAAAGTTTTTACGCTCGCATGAGCGGGAATCGGCTGATTGAAACGGAAAATATTCAGGGGACACCGGCTTTGGATTAAATTTTATGTCTCAATACTATAATCCAAAAAGACAGCGCAATTTGTATGACCCTAAATCGACGGAGCCATTTCGTTTAAGCCGAACGAGAATCGATCTTTTTTTGAACTGCCCGCGATGTTTTTATCTTGACCGGCGGCTAGGCACCGACCGGCCACCGGGATATCCGTTTAGTCTTAACTCCGCTGTCGACAAGCTTTTAAAGAAAGAATTTGATATTCACCGAGCTAATAAAACAGCGCATCCTTTGATGAAAGAATACGGAATTGACGCGGTGCCTTTTTCGCACGAGAAGATTGAGGAGTGGCGGGACGCTTTAAAACGAGGCATAACATATCATCACGGCGATACCAACTTGCTTATAACCGGAGGAGTGGACGACGTTTGGGTTGATCCGAAGGGAGAATTGATAATCGTGGATTACAAGGCAACGTCGAAAGACGGAGAGGTGTCGCTGGATGCCGACTGGCAGATAGGGTATAAGCGGCAGATGGAAATATATCAGTGGCTATTTCGCAAAAACGGGTTTAAGGTTTCCAGAACGGGATATTTTGTTTATTGCAATGGTGACGTAGACAAAGAAGCTTTTGACGGCAAATTGGAATTCGACGTGAAAATCATTCCTTACGAAGGGGACGATTCTTGGATAGAGAAAACGCTCGGCGAAATCGACAAGTGTTTGCGGAGCGAGAAGTTGCCAAAAACCGGAGAGGACTGCGACTATTGCAAGTACCGCGCGGCGGTTAAAGATTTAGGAGTGGAGTAGGGGGTTGCGGGCAATTCTTTTTTCTTTTTGATTTCACTATTCTCTTATTCGCGCGAATAAGAGAATAGTTGAGGGAAGTGTTGTATACTAAATAATATAGTAATATTTAATCATGAGGGAGCTTGAACGATTGCTTAAAACCCTCGCGAACCAGCGGCGGCTTGCGATTATAAAATATCTAAAGCGCAAAAAGGAGGCTTCGGTTGGCGAGATTGCGAGGGAGATTCACCTTTCGCTCAAGGCAACGTCGAAACATCTCGGTCTTCTTTCGGCGAGAGATATAGTCGAAAAGGAGCAAAGAAGTTTGTCGGTATATTATCGGTTAGTGCTAAAGCAAGAGCCACTGGTGAAATATATTTTGGCTTATTTTTAAATCTTATGGATGGAAAAAACCGAGAAAATATTAAGCCGGGCTTAGAGGTTGAAATTGTGCTCAAGGAAGATCAACTAACCGGCAAACTTACACGCGGGATTGTGAAGGAAATTTTGACTAGTTCTAATACTCATCCGCGGGGCATCAAAGTGCGACTGGAGAGCGGGGAGGTGGGGAGAGTGCAAAATATTTTGAGCTAGTCGCTATTTAGGCGATTTTTATCTATGATGGATGAAAACATGAATATTACATCGGCAAAGTTTTTGAAAGGGGTGGATGGAACCAACGAGACGCTCGAGGACGGGACGCCGCAGATCGCTTTTATCGGGCGCTCGAATGTGGGCAAGTCGAGTGTGATTAATTCTCTAACCAACCAAAAAGATTTAGCCAGAACTAGTTCGTTTCCCGGACTCACGAAAGAGATAAACATATTTTTGATAAATAATTCTTATTATTTAGTTGATTTGCCGGGATATGGATTTGCTAAGGCGTCGCATGAGGAGCGGGAGAGGCTCCAAAAATTAATTTTTTGGTACCTTTTTGACTCAAACTGTAAGCAGAAAAAAGTGGTGTTGATTTTAGACGCCAATGTAGGGCCGACGGAAAATGATTTGGAGATGCTTCGGGGTTTGGAAGAGCACGAGAAGAAGATTGTTATTGTGGCGAATAAGATAGATAAAATAAAGGAATCGGAATATAAAGAGAAACTTAATAAATTAAAAAGTTTGGTTGGGGAACATAAAATTATTCCATATTCGTCGGAGACTAAGTTTGGGCGAAGCGAGTTGATAAATGAGATTTTGGGGTGAGGGGGCGTATGGTATAATTTAAAACATGAAAAAATTATTATTAGTTTCGTCGATTTTAGCAATTGTCGCGGGGGTTATTTTGGTTGCGGGGTCGATTTGGGGAATTACGTTTACTTATCAAAATATCGCGAGAGAGAATATCACGACGCCGGAAGATTCGGCTATTCCCGGAGCGCCTGTTCGCGGACCGTTCACTTTGAAAGCTCAAGGCGACATTATCCGAACTCACGTTTTAAAAATAACCGGAGGGCAGACTTATTCAGAGATGCCGAGACAGATTGCGAAAGTGGATGCGAATGGCAAGCTGGTTTTGGACGAAAAAGGCCAGCCCGTGATGGTGGCCAATACCGCGCGGGATATTTGGATGACAGCCACCACTTTAATTACGGCGCTTAATCTTGGCATTATTACTTACGCTTTTTCTGGTTTTATTCTTCTCTTTGGACTTATCTCAATCTGGACCGGCATTACTTTTTACGCTTTGAGAAAGAAGTTTTAGGTTAGCAGGTTTTTCTAAAATTTTTGAGCAGTAAAGGCCGTAAAATTAAATAAATATGAAAATAATTAAAGATTGGCTTTTTCATTGGTGGGAAGTCAGTATTATTAAGTTTTGTTTGATTTCTCTAGGGATTATTTTAGGTTTGTATTTCTATGACGCCTTGATTGGCTTGCTTTGGCTCTGGTGGACGCTTTTTGTGATAACCACAATTTATTTTATAGTTAGGTGGTTAAGGGAAAGTAAATAGGTCGATTTAAATTGATTAAAATAAAAATATGAAAAAAGGATACAAAGATAATATTGAGAAGTTGACGGTTGAGAACGCGAATTTTCGCAAGGTGCTTTATACCGCCGAGCATTGCCAGCTGGTTTTAATGTCGCTTTTGCCGGGGGAGGATATCGGATCCGAGGCGCACGAAGGGATTGACCAATTTTTTAGATTTGAAAAAGGAGAGGGGAAAGTGGTGATTGATGAAAGTGAATATATAGTAGGGGACGGAGATACTGTGATTGTGCCCTCTGGTTCGACGCATAACGTTACTAATACTTCCGCAACCGAGGCGCTAAAGCTTTACACAATTTACGCGCCGCCTCATCACAGAGATGAAGTTGTGCGGGCGACTAAGGCGGAGGCCGAAGCGAATGGGCCGGAATTTGACGGAAAAACGACGGAGTAGGGCTATTGGACACGTTATGAATTAAGGTTTAGTATTATGTGGCTATGAAATTGAGGGTTTACATTCTTATTTTGGCTTTTTTGGTAGTTAATATTCTCGGTTTTACGAGCATGGCGCACGAAAGCCATCTTTCGCATCATGCCTGCGTTTTTAGTCTTACAAATAATTGCGCCCAAGTAGTGGACCCAATAAATTCAGCGCTTGATCATTTGGCGAGCCTTCAGAGTTCACTTCAGGCCAACTTAGGAGAACTTGGGAGTTTCTCTTTGCTTCTTCTATCTTTATTCTCTATCGCCTCCGTTTTGGTTTTAGCGAAACTTAAACCTAAAATCCGGCAATATTTTTACAGCACACAGCTACGATTTTTTCAAAATCTTTTCGAGTTTAAAACGCAACTTTTGGCCTGGCTTTCTATTTTAAATAAACGAGATCCTTTGGTTTTAGCTTTGGCGCGCTAACGCTTTTTTAAAGCGAATTTTGAAGCGCGCCTTGAAACACCTAACATAGGTGTTTTTTCGTCAAGAAAAAATAAAAATTTGAAAGTTAAATCACATGAAAAAAAATATATTGATTTTCGGAGGGATGATTGTGTTTGTGTTAGTGGGGTTCTTGATTCTGAATGGAGGCGGGAGTGGTTCAAAGAATAATGCTCCTTCCGCGAGTGTCTTAAGCGCGTTGGAAGAAAAATTTGATTTTGGGACGATCGCGATGAAGAACGGTAAAGTTTCACATAAATTTCCGGTTAAAAATTCCGGTACAGAGCCATTAGTAATCGGAAAGGTTTATACGTCCTGCATGTGTACGGTGGCTAATATTATCGATGCGCAAGGGAAATCTTATGGCGTTTTCGGTATGCCAGGACATGGCGGTGGAATTTCGACGGCTGAAATTGAGGTGGGGGCTGGTGAGACGGTGATAGTGGAAGCCATATTTGATCCGGCGGCGCACGGACCTTCGGGTGTGGGTTTAGCCGATAGGGTTGTTTATCTTGAAACGAATTCCACCCAAAGTCCGAAAGTCGAGCTGAGTTTTTCAGCGACGGTGACTAATTAATATGGATATTATTTTCTCGGCGTCAATTATCGCAGCGTTTATGGCGGGGATGGTAGCGCTTTTCGCGCCATGTTGCATAACCGTGCTTTTGCCGGCGTATCTCGCTTCGGCTTTTCGAGAGAAGAAAAATATTTTAAAGATGACTTTGATATTTTTCTCCGGCATCGCGGTCGTCTTGATTCCGATTGGTTTAGGAGTGGCGGCTCTGGCGCAGGTTTTCCAAAACTATCATACCCAAATGTACATTTTGGGTGGATTGATTATGATTGCTCTCGCTGTTCTTTCTATTTTCGGGAAAGGATTGGCTTTGGTGCCGATGTCTAAGCGCTTAAAACCCGGCGCGGATTTTTCCCACCCCAAGTCCGTGTTTATCTTGGGAATTTTCTCGGGCGCGGCAACTTCTTGTTGCGCGCCGGTTTTGGCAGGTGCGGTGACTTTAGCCGTTGTCTCGGGGGCGTTTTGGAAGGCGATCATTGTTACCTTCGCCTACGTCTTTGGCATGGTTTTCCCGCTCTTTATCGCGGCTTACTTTTACGACCGGTTCAAGTTAGAAAAATCAAAACTCATTCAGGGAAAAATTCTAGAATTGAAAATTTTTGGTAAGAATTTGATGGTGCACTCCACAAATCTTATCGCCGGAGTAATTTTCCTGGTAATGGGAACGGTTTTGGTTTATTTGGGAAAGACGGGGAATGCCTATTGGTCTCCGGCGTGGCAGGCTAAAATCGGGACGGCCTTAAACAGATTTTCTAATTCTTCATTAAATGTTTTAATGAAGGTACCGAATCTGGTTTGGGGTTCGGTGATACTTCTAATCTTTGCGTTTTTTATCGTAAAGGCGAGAAGGAAGATGAAGGATTCGGACGCTGTGTCTTCGGATGATTCGGAGCCGGCGCCAAAAGACGAGGAAACAGTCGAAGATAAAAAAAATTGTTGCCACTAACCCTCCTAAATTTTGTAACCAAAACTTAAGAGGATAAAGCCCGCCAAAGTTTTTTTCAGAAAAAATTTAGGAGGGTAAAAAAATAAAATGGAAAACGAAAATATTGAAACACCAAAAGAAAAGTCAGGAAAATCATATTTGCCTATGAGTATCTTTGCTTCGGCGATTATTCTTGCCGGAGCGTTGATTTACTCTACGGGCTTGAAGTATCAGCAGGGGCAACCAAATTCGCCGAAAAATACAAGCGGGGAAGTTGCCAGCCAGAGCGAGGTTCTTTCGAGTGTGAAATTGCCAATTAAGTGGGGCGATATCGGTCAAAAGATGGTTAAGTCGGGCGTGATTGATTTACCCCAGCTGGAGTCGCTTTACGCCAAACGAGGAGGTTTGCCGAAAGACGAAATGGCTTTGCTGGCCGAAAATTACACCGGGGACGTGGTGATGACGCAGCAGAACTCAGCTTTTCTTCTGAATGTTTTTTGGGCCTTTGGTTTGGCGGATAAAAATCAGATCCTTGAAAAAGGTCCGATGCAGGATCCGCAGTATGGCGGAGCAGGGAAGTTCGCTTCAACGGGCGGTTGGACGCTTGCGAAAGGTAATCCGATGGACCATTACTCAAAATATGAATTAGTAAAACTTAACCCAGAGCAGCAGCTTTTAGTTGAAAATGTCTCAAAAAACATTTATCGCCCCTGTTGCGGGAATTCCACTTATTTTCCCGATTGCAATCACGGGATGGCGATGCTGGGATTGCTTGAACTTATGGCGGCTAATGGCGTAACGGAGAGCGAAATGTACCGCGTAGCGCTTAGCGTTAATTCACTTTGGTTTCCGGATACCTATCTTACGATCGCGAAATACTTCGAGGCGAAAGGAGTGGCGTGGGATAAGGTTGATCCTAAAGTTGCGCTTGGAGCAGATTATTCAAGCGGTTATGGCTACGCCAACATCTTAAGCCAGGTCCAAACTCCAGAGAAGAAATCGAGCGGGGGAGGAGGATGTGGCGCTTAGTTTTTTTTCCTTTATCCCCGCGTTTATTTGACTAGTATACCCCCCGGGGGTATACTAAAGAAATGAATAAACAAATTAAACAGAAAGCGGTTCGGAGGCTTAGAATTGCTACCGGTCAAATTAAGGGTCTCGAGAAGATGATTGAGGAAGGTAAGTATTGCATTGATGTCATTAACCAGTCGCGAGCCGTCAAAGAAGCCCTCTCTAGTTTTGAAGATTTGATTCTTGAAAACCATCTTTCGACTCACGTAGTCGAACAAATGAAAAGCGGTAATTCAAAAAAAGCGATCAAGGAAATTCTTTCCATTAGCCGGCTTTCTCGGAAAAAATAGTTGAGCAGTTAAAATGAACACGATATTAAAGTCGATTATTAAGGGTTTAGCGGGCACCATTGCGCTTCTTATTTTATATTTTGGGGTGGTAAGCGCTATTTCCGGTTGGAGTTTTGCCAAGGATCAGTTTTCTCAAAACTGGTACTGGTTTACGGCTCTATCGATTGGATTCGGAATTCAAATCGGACTTTTCACTTATCTTCGAGCTTTGCATAGGGCTCAGGTGGCGGGCCGGGGTGTTGTTATCTCCGGCACCACCTCCGGAGTGGCGATGCTCGCTTGTTGCGCTCATTATCTTGTAAATATTATCCCGATTATAGGAATTGCCGGCGTTGCTACGATTATTGGCCAATATCAGACGGAGATTTTTATTCTCGGACTCGCCGCTAACCTTGCCGGAATCGGCTACTTGTTCAAAAAACTTAAGGAAGCCAGTGCGGCTTAAAACCATGAAAAACAACAAACTAATCGTTGTAGTCATAATAATAATTGCGGTTGTAGTTGCTGTTAGTCTCTTAAATTCCAATTCGTCCAATAAAAAAGCGGAGGCGCCGGCGACAAATTCTGTTCAAACTCCATCTAAAACCGCGCTAGAAACGGTGGAAAATTCAGAGGGAGGGGTCACGGTTGGTGTTACGCCGCTTAATCTTTCTCCTGATTCCACTACTTGGGATTTTGAGATTTCCTTATCTACTCATTCCGTTGATTTAGGCCAAGATTTAGCGGTTGTTTCCGAATTGGTTTCGGACGGCGGTAAAACTTATAAGCCTTATCTTTGGGAAGGCGACCCTCCGGGCGGGCATCATAGGAGCGGAATTCTTAAATTCAAGCCGATCGTTCCTCAACCGAAATCTATTCAGGTAAAAATTACCGATATTGGCGGGATACCGGTGAGAACTTTTTCGTGGACGCTAAAATAATTCATTAACTATGGAACTGCTTTTAGGAACATCAATTATTGCGGCGTTCATTGCGGGCTTGGCGGCGCTTTTCGCGCCTTGTTGCATCACAGTGCTTTTGCCGTCGTATTTCGCTTCGATTTTTCGGGAGAAGTATCGAGTCTTCTTGATGACATTTATCTTCTTTTTGGGTGTTTTGGCTATATTTCTTCCAATAGGATTGGGAGCGGCGGCGTTCGGTAAATTTTTTAGCAGGTATCACAACGTAGTGTTTGGCGTAGGCGGCATATTGCTTGTCGGTTTAGGGGCGATGCTCCTGAGCGGTAAACATTTTTCGCTTCCATTTAAAGTGAGCCCAGCACTTAAAAAACATAATGCCTTTTCGGTTTTTATGCTGGGCGTGTTTTCCGCAATCGCTACAACTTGTTGCGCGCCGGTACTTGCCGGAGTTCTTGCTCTTGCCGCCCTGCCCGGGTCGATGTTTTGGGGAGGGATATATACAGTAAGTTACGTTTTTGGGATGGTGGCGCCGCTTTTTCTGATTTCGCTTTTTCTCGACAAGATCGACTTTACGCAAAAATTCAGCAAGGTGCTTAGTAAGTCAATTAAATATCATTTAGGCAAAAAGGAAGTGAGCATAACCGTTTCTGAAGTGGTATCAGGTATTACTTTTCTCGCGATGGGAGTTTTGATTTCGTACCTTGCGCTGTCTAATAAACTCTTCGCTCATGGGGAATATCAAACAAGCATTAATATTTACCTGACGAAAGTTTTGCAGGCAGTGAGCGGTATAGCGCGAGCGGTTCCTGAATATATTTGGGCAGCTCTCCTCATCACTGTTGTCGGAACAGTTGTCTGGTGGGCTATTTATCAATTCAAAAAAGAAAAAAATGACTAATAAAAACGTCTTTATTATAGTTTTGGTAGCTGTTGTTGGGTTAATTGTTGTTGCTTTCCTATTTCGCGGTACCGGTACCAAACCGAGTACCATTGCCGTTGATAATCATAACCATTCGATGGGCGGAGATACCGGCCCGACGACGGTTTTGAGTGATATGGTAGGTAAGCCGGCGCCGGATTTTAGTCTTACTGACCGGGCGGGGACCAAATATTCCTCACAAAGTCTTCTCGGCAAAAACGTCGTTTTATTTTTTAACGAAGGACTTATGTGCTACCCGGCTTGTTGGAGCCAGATTGCGTCGCTTGCAAAAGATGAGCGATTTAAAAGCGCCAACGCAGTTGTTCTTTCGGTGGTGGTAGATTCAGCAGACGAGTGGCAGAGCGCCGTCAATAAGATGCCTGAACTGGCGGCGGCGACTGTAGTTTTCGACAAAGATGGGATTGTCTCCAAGAAATTTGGCATGCTGACCACTCCTTCTTCGATGCATTATGGATCTCTTCCCGGCCATTCTTATGTGTTAATCGATAAGCAGGGTGTGGTTCGGCATATGTTTGATGATCCCAATATGAGTCTTCACAACGACCAGTTGATCGAACAACTGGCTCAAATTAAATAACCGCCATGACTTACGGCTATAAAAAACAAATTAATCTTTCTTTTGAAGACGCTGTCTTAAAAACGAAAGCCGAGTTGGCTAAAGAGGGATTTGGCGTGCTTACGGAAATTGACGTTAAAGCGACGTTGAAGAAAAAATTAGATGTCGAATTCGACAATTACACGATTTTAGGCGCTTGTAACCCGCCATTTGCTTATCAAGCGCTTCAGACCGAGAAGGAAATCGGGCTTTTAATGCCATGCAATGTGATTGTCTACGAAAGTGAAAATAAAATATTTGCGTCGGCGATTCTTCCCACGGTGGCGATGTCTATGATTGATAATCCAGCGCTTGGCGAAATCGCGAAGCAAGTGGAGGAAAAATTAAAAAAGGTCGTTGATAATATATAAACCAATAACCATGGATAAGTTATCGCTTAAGAAGTATGGATGGAAGTGCGTACTTGGTTCGGAGGTGGCTTATTTTGCCTGTCTCTTTGGCGGGCTCCTTCCTCTTCGTTCCGCGGAAGCAATAAAATTGCATCACACGCTTTTCGAGACTTTGCCGGGATTTTCTTGGATTAGCGCCGGAAGCGTAATCTTGGGAGCAATTTACTTTTTTGTTTTTGCTTGGATTTTCGCTTGGTATTACGTTTGGATGCACAATACAAGTCTTACGTCAAAGTAAGCAAGGTGTTTGTTTGCTGGCTGTGAGTTAGATTTTTTTGGGTTCACCCTCCCAAATTTTTGGGAAAAGTGATTGAAGTTTAAGGGATGAATACTCTATTAAGTAAGTTTTTGTTAGTCTAATAAAATGTTTGGGTCCGAAAACTTGGGAGGGTAAAGGTCGATAAGGATTAGTTAAAAAATAGAAATTATGTTTAGTTTTTTTAAGCAAAAATGCCCGGTTTGCAAGATGGAACTGGAAAAAGGAAAAACTTATCCTGAAGCTTTCGGCAAAAAGTTTTGTTCGGAAAATTGCAAAGAGGAATACCGAAAACAGTTAGCTAAGGAACCATCTCAGCAAGCTAAGGGCGGTTGTTGCCATTAATAATTTTTTGACGATATTTTAGCATTTAGCCCGTAGCTACAATTGATTTCCGATCTCCGTTATCTTTGCGTTTGGTTTTGGTTGGACGGGGATGTAAAATAATAGGAAATAAGATGAAAAAAGAAACGTATAAAATTCACGGAATGCACTGCGCCAGTTGTGCCGGGACGATTGAGCGGGTGCTTTTAAAGGCGGCGGGAGTGCGTTCGGCTTCGGCTAATTACGCTTCGGAATCGGCTCTGATTGAGTTTGAAGAAAAGGTGGTTTCCGAACTGGATTTGGCAAAAGCGGTTGAGTCGGTGGGTTATCATCTCGAGATTGGTTCTCAAGGAAAACCTGTCCCCACTCAAGCCGGGGCGGATGAAATAGGAAAAGGAGAGGCAGCTGCCAGCGGGAGCGCGGAAATAATTTCAATAAAGGTGTTGGGAATGGATTCGCCTCATTGCGCGATGACGGTTGAGAGCGCTCTTAAGAAATTGCCGGGAATAAAAAATAGCGACCTTGATTTCGCCAATCAGCGGGCGAAGGTAGTTTTTAATCCGTCGCTTATAAGCGTGGATGCGATTTTTAAGGTAATTACCGATGCCGGTTACAAACCAATCAAAGAGGAAGGGGAGGCGGAAGAGATTTTAGACAAAGAGAAAATAGAGCGTGAGAAGCAAACGCGCGCGCTTAAAACAAAAATTGCCGTTGGGGGTGTTCTTTCGGTTTTTATATTTTTCGGCAGTTTTCCGGAATGGTTTCCTTTCATTCCAAAAATTCTGACAAATTTTTGGATGCTTTTTATTTTAGCTACGCCGGTGCAGTTTTGGGTCGGGCGGCAATTTTATAGCGGGCTTAAGCTTCTGATTAAATACCGCAGCGCCGACATGAACACGCTGATTGCTATCGGCACTTTAGCGGCGTATTTTTACAGCGCGGCGGTAACGATTTTTCCGAGTTTTTTCAGCGAAGGAGGAGCTGGTCCCGCGATTTATTTCGATACTTCGGCGATCATTATCACTTTGATTTTACTCGGAAAATATTTTGAGATTTTAATGAAGGGACGGGCATCCGAAGCCATAAAAAAACTTATAGGGTTACAGCCAAAGACGGCAAAAATTTTAAGGGACGGAAAAGAAGTTGAAATTCCGATTTCGGAAGTTGAGGTCGGATATTTAATAGTAGTCCGTCCCGGCGAGAAAATCCCCGTTGATGGGAAAATAACCGATGGCGATTCGGAGATTGACGAGTCGATGGTGACGGGAGAATCAATGCCGGTTCACAAAAAAGTTGATAGTATGGTGATCGGGAGCACCGTGAATAAATTCGGAACTTTTACTTTCCGAGCTACGAAAATCGGCAAGGACACTGTTCTTTCGCAAATTATCAAAATGGTGGAGGAGGCGCAGGGATCGAAAGCGCCGATTCAGCGTTTAGCAGACCTTGTTTCGTCATATTTTGTTCCCGTGGTGGTGGTGATTGCCGTTTTAACTTTTTTGGCTTGGTTCTTTTTTGGGCCGGCACCGGCTTTTACTTTCGCGCTAATTAATTTTGTGGCGGTGCTGATAATCGCTTGCCCTTGCGCTCTAGGGCTCGCCACTCCGATGGCGATTATGGTTTCTTCGGGGAATGCCGCGTCTCGGGGGATTTTGGTTAAAGACGCCGCTTCTTTAGAGATTGCCAATAAAATTGACACCGTAATTTTGGATAAAACCGGCACACTTACCCAAGGGAAGCCTCAATTAACCGATATTATTGCTTTTGATAATGAACAGCGGTCAAAAATTCTTAACTTTGCCGCTTCGCTAGAGCAGAGATCGGAGCATCCTTTGGCGCAGGCTATCTTGCAATATGCCGCGAGTCTTGATCAGAAATCTTCGCATCCACTCGATAAGGCGATAATGGATGAGGCGACCAAGGAAAAACTCGAGCTGTATAAGCTGGAAGATTTTAAGGTTCTCTCCGGGAAGGGTTTGAGGGGATTTTTGCAGATACAATCGAAAAAGATCGAGGCGTATTTGGGAAATAGAGCGCTAATGGCGGATATTGGTCTTAATGTTTCTATATACGAAGACAAGATTAAAAAACTTGAGAGCGAGGGCAAAACCGTAATGATTCTTGCGGTGGATAAAAAAATCACCGGCGCGCTGGCCGTTGCGGATGTGCTGAAAAAAGAATCTATTGAGGCGATAAAAATTCTTAGGAGCAATAACATAGACGTTTGGATGATTACCGGAGATAACGATCGAACCGCAAGAGCTATCGCGGCACAAGTGGGAATTGATAATGTGATGAGTGAAGTTCTGCCCGACAAGAAATCCGAGAAGGTGAAGGAGCTTCAAGATAAAGGAAGGATTGTGGCGATGGTGGGAGACGGCATCAACGACGCACCGGCTCTTACTCAGGCCAATATCGGGATTGCGATGGGTGAAGGCACGGATATCGCAATGGAGTCGGCGAACATCACTTTAATGAGAGGGGATTTAATGCTTATCCCCGAAGTGATTGAGCTTTCAAAACGAACAATGAGAATAATCAAGCAAAATCTTTTTTGGGCGTTTTTCTACAATACCGCTTTTATTCCGGTTGCCGCCGGTGTTCTTTTTCCTTTTTTTGGGATTTTGCTTAATCCGATTTTCGCCGCGGCGGCGATGGCTTTTAGCAGTATTAGCGTTGTTTTAAATTCCTTGAGATTGAAAACGAGATAGTATTTAAAATTGCGGATTTTTCCTATAGAACTGCCCCTTAGCGAATCTATAGTGGCACTGGATTGATTTTTTGGTGGAGAAGAGTGAGAATAGGATGCGATTATGGAAAAACTAGGTAAAAAGCCCCGCACCATAAAGAAGACTTTGGTACGGGACTCCGCTCTCGGGCGGAATCAGAATTTAAAATCACCTCGAGCTTCGGTTTTTGTTGGAACCCGCCCAAATTCGCGGGACGAATTTGATGGCGGGCAGGTGAGCGGTGATAGTAAGAGGAAAGGTGTGGTTTTTGTGGGCATGTCGGGTGGCGTAGATAGTTCAGTCACCGCATGGCTTTTAAAAAACCTAGGATATGATGTCACTGGGGTTTTTATGCGTTGTTTTAATGTTGATGGTTGTTCTGACGGCGATGCCGAGGATGCAAGGAGAGTCGCCGGAGAAATTGGGATTCCTTTTTATGAATGGGATTTTATTGAGGAATATAAGCAGAGGGTGGTGGCTTATATGATAGAAGGGTACAAGGCTGGAGTGACGCCTAATCCTGATATTGAATGCAATCGGGAGATTAAGTTTGGATTTTTTTTGGAGAAAGCTCTGAAGATGGGGGCGGATTATGTGGCGACAGGGCACTACGTAAAAAATCAAAAATCAAAAATCAAAAATCAAAATGACAATTCTAAATTTAAAATTGTTTATAAATTATTTCAGGCGAAAGATAAAAACAAAGATCAAAGTTATTTTTTGTGGACTTTGGAGCAGGAGCAGTTGAAACACTGCTTATTCCCGATTGGAGATTATGTGAAACCGGAAGTGCGGGAGATTGCTAGGAAGGCGGGGCTTTCGACGGCGGCGAAAAAAGATTCACAAGGAATTTGTTTTCTAGGGAGAGTAAATTTAGACGAATTTTTGATGGACTATTTGCCGGCGAAGAGGGGATTAGTTTTAGACGTTTCCGGAAAGAAGTTAGGCGAGCATAACGGGGCGCATTTTTATACAATCGGACAGAGGCAAGGAGTTGGGAATTTGAAACATCAGAAAGGCGTTAAACTCCATAAGCCGTTATATGTGGTTTCTAAAGACGTTAAAGAAAACACAGTGACGGTGGCGGAGGAGGGTGATGAAAATTTATATGTGAAGGAGGTTGAACTCACGGGAGTGAATTTTATCAACCGTGATTTCTATTCTCTAATTCGCACGAATAAGCGAATGGAGGTTTGGGCGAGGGTGAGATATCGGCAACCACTCGCACGGGCGAGTATCACGTATCAGGCGGCCGGCATCAAGATGAAATTCAATGAACCTCAGAAATTTGTGGCGCCTGGTCAGTCGGCGGTTTTTTATTCAAAAAAAGGAGATCCTTCGGCTACACTCAGGACTAGTCCTTTAATGGACTCAGGGCTAGAAATGATAGGGGGAGGGGTGATTTTATAGTAGGATTGACAGGTACTATTATCTTGTTATTATGTGGGCGGTACATCTAACGACGACAATCTGGCCGGGGAGATGACCTGCGCTCGCTTCTGACCCTCCCGAGCGTAGCCGTTCCCAACGACATCCCACCCCGGCCTTAACTTGGGCCCCGAGCACTCAGCGGGGCCCTTTACATTTTATTTTGTTCTGTTAGAATCTATATGCCCAAAGCGTGTTTGGGTTTTTTGTTCAAATAATATGATTGAAGACAATAAAACAGTGGAATTGTTTCCAGAGGAAATCCTAAAGGAACTGGTGGATGCCGGCGTTTTTTACGGACGCAAAAAGAGCCGCACTCATCCGAAAATGAAATCTTATGTCCTTGCCAATCGAGGGGGAATTGAGATTGTGAATTTGAATAAAGCTCTCGAGAAGCTTGAAGAGATAACAAAGTTAATAAAAGAAAAAGCAAAAGGAAAAGGGTTGATTTTATTTGTCGGGACTCAGCCGGCCGCTTTTCAAGAGATTGAGAGAATAGCTAAAGAATTTGACTATCCTTACGTGATAAACAGGTGGCTGGGCGGGACGCTTACAAATCATCGGATTATTACCAAAAGAATTGAATACTTAAAGAAATTGAGAAGCGGGCTAGCGACGGGCGCTTTTGAAAAGTACACAAAAAAAGAAAGATCAAAGCTGGATAGCGAGATGTTAAGATTAGAAGAACTTTTGGGTGGTATAGAAAAATTGGATAAGTTGCCAGAGCTAGTAGTAATCATTGATTCTAATTTACACACAACTGCGGTCCGTGAGGCAAAGCGATTGAAGATTCCTGTGGTAGTATTTGCAAACGTGGATAGCGATCCTGCACCACTTGATTATTTTATTGTGGGAAATAACAAAGCGAGGAAAAGCGTGGAATGGTTTTTAGGGAAAATTGAACAGGCGATAAAAGAAGGGAGGGCTGAGGTTCCGGCGGTTTTAGTAGCTGACGCGCCGGAAGACGCTGTTCCAGTTAAAGAAAAATAGGTTACAATATATAAGATGAAGATAGGTTCATCTGAAGTTCAAAAATTAAGAGGAGCAAGCGGGGCCGGAGTGATGGACGTGAAAAGAGCCCTTGAAGATGCGGGCGGGGACTTTGATAAAGCCCTAGCTTTGATTAAGGAGAGAGGACTTTCTAAGGTAGAGAAAAGAGCGGGACGTGAGACCGGCGCTGGTTTAGTGCAGGCTTATGTGCATGGCGGGCGGATTGGGGCGATTTTGGAGTTAAGAGCAGAGACGGATTTTGTGGTTAAATCAGATCCTTTCCAAAAATTAGCGCATGAACTGGCAATGCAGATTGCGGCTTCAGCTCCTGAGGATGTGGAAAAACTTTTGAAACAGCCATATATTAAAGACGAGAACAGGACGGTGAAAAATTTGATTCAGGAAGTGGTGGCGAAAGTAGGAGAGAATATTAAGGTGAATAAGTTTTTTAGGATCGAACTTTAGTTGGTTTATAATTTAATAACGTGATCCAATTTATTCTCAATCTTATTCTGATGCTTTCTTTGGGGACCATCTTTTTTATGCTGGTTCGGTCTTTGCCTAGGATTAAAGAAGGGGAAGAGAAAAAGGAGAAGAAAAGTCTTTTTGAAAAGTGGCTGGTCTCGGAATTGCCGGAGAAGGCGGATTTGTATATGAGTAATTTGCTAGTGAAGTGGGTGAGAAGGATTCGAATTTTTATTTTAAGGATGGATAATATATTAGGAAACCATTTGAATAAAATTAATCCGCATAGCGGGAAGAATAGGACTAATGGCGGGGGATTTGCGGACATTGTAGAGGAGAGGGAGGGGTAAAGATGCTTGAGTTGTTCGAAATGATGGAATGTTGGAATTGAAGATGCTTTAAGGCGCTAATGCTTGGGTGTTTTTTAGTTGTGATTACTGCTATAGTTCTGTGTATAATTCCGATTGATTCGCACTAATTAGTTGCTATTATTATAATATGGCTAGTATAGAGAATAATCGAATTAATTTCTTGAAAAAACTTTATTATGAAGACAGGCTTAGCATGAAGCAAGTGGCGGATAAATTAGCAGTTTCGCTAAACGCTGTGGTTTATTCTATGAGAAGAAATGGGCTAAACCGAAGAACCGCTTTGGAGGCGAATAACAATTTATTTAGACAGAAAGTCCCATCATTTAGGGTTAGGCGGAATACTTCTTCTACGGCGAAAGAACTGGAAATTGCCGGAGTAATGCTTTATTGGGCTGAGGGGTACAAGAGTGCCAATAGCACTTTTGTGGACTTAGCGAATAGTGATCCTAAAATGATTAAGGTTTTTCTGAATTTCTTGAGAAAGACTTATGAGGTTGACGAAAGGAAGTTTAGAGTTCTATTATATTGCTACGCCGATCAGAATGTTCAAAAGCTGATAAATTTTTGGAGCGGAATAACTGGAGTGCCTTCCCGACAATTCATTAAACCCTACATCCGAAAAGATTTTAAGAAAGACGGAAGGAAAATGGAGCACGGTATGATTCATGTTAGATACATCGATAAAAAATTGCTTTTGGATATTAAGGATCGGATTGGAAAGTATGTTGAAAAATTTGCGCAGGTAGACCCGTAGGGGGCGGGAGCGGACTGTAAATCCGTTGTCTTTTAGGCCTCGTGAGTTCAACTCTCACCCTGCGCACACGAATTTTACCTAAGAGCGAAGCGATTGGTTGTAAAATTCAGTGTCCCGCCATAGGCGGGGCTGGGCAAAAATATTTTGAGAAAAGAAAATTTTTTCATAATATCTAAATGGTCGAAAGATATTATTACAAAACTTATTAATAAAAGGAAATAAAAAATATGGCTTGTTTTTTAGCGCCAGCAACCGCAGCAATAATTACAACAAGTATAAGGAAAAAGATTTCACCAAAATACCACCCAGAGTGGTTAAGCGCAATGCTTTGGGGTGGAGTTGCGATGTTAGCGATTGAACATATCGCTCATGGGGAAGTCGTACTATATCCACCATTTCTGACGGCAATGCAAAATCCCGCTGATATCCCTGTGATGTTACAAGAAATAGCAACAATCGGTATAGCAATGACTGTTGCGATTGTTGCAGTTTGGGTAGTAATGGTTTTAGTCGCAAACAAAGCGGCTAAAATACGTAAAAAGAAAATTCAAATTGTAACAACATAAATTTATGTGGTTAATAACAACATTTATTGCCGCACTTACAGCAACCTTATTATGGTTTCTTTTAAAAAAGAAATATAAATTAGGATTTTTAAGTTTGATGCTGTGGGGCGCAACAATAATGATATTGGTTGATCATCTTTTAGGATACGAAGGTGGTAAATTTTTGGAGATAGAAACAGACGGCATGATCAAAAGCGGAGCCTTGTTGGGTATCGCGATGTTGATTCCTGTTTTCTTCATATGGTTTATCGCGCTTTTCATTTCAAAACTTCAAAGATGGTCGGGAAAATAAACTAAGCAAAAATAGAAAGACTCCTAAAATCAGATTGAAGCTAGAAGAAGGATAAAGAATTTGCCGCCATAAACTTAAATTTGACTCGCCTAAGCAGTGAAGAGCGAACGGCGGGTTCTTGTTTTTGATATAATAATACTAATGAATGAGTTATATTTTTCCGAAGCAGTAGTGCTAGATAGGGAAGATGCTAATGACGTGGACGGCCGGTTTTCGGTTTATGCCAAAGGTTTTGGCAAATTTTTTGCGAAGGCGAAAAGCGCGAGGAAAATTTTGTCTAAACTTTCAGGACATTTGGAACCGGGGAGCTTGGTTAAAATTCGGCTTGTGGGAAATGGAAGTTTTCAGGTGGTAGACGCGTTGAAGTTTGGCAAGGTGGAAATTAGTTCTCCCGATCTTTATTTTTTAGACCGGCTTTTGCCGGAGCAGGATTTTGATTTCCAGATTTGGGAGATGTTGACTAAAGGTAGTCCTTCGACAGGCTCAGGACTGGATTCGACAAGCTCACCACGAGTAAAATTTTCATGGCCGGTGGCCTTGAAAATTTTAGGTTGGGATCCGGAGCATGCGACATGCGAGTTTTGCCGACTTGGTAAGCCGGCTTATTTCGATTTACGCGGCCAAGGCTTTATTTGCGAAGAATGCGTTTCAAAGAAGACAGTAGGAACTCTTCAGCGAAAAAAAAGAAATCAAGAATTGATTAAGGTTTTTTAGCGCGCTTTTAAGAAGCGATGGATTGCGTTATGATATTCAAGTATCTAATTTAGAGCCACGCAATACGAGTATGAAGCAGACGGTTATTATATTTATCATTTTAGTCATAGCGCTTTCGGGTTTGACGGCGTATTTTTTCTTAAAAGGGCCAGGAGGGCAGGCGGTTAGTTTGGAGTTTGGAAAGATTGAAGAGGTGACGGGTGGAAAGCCTTTTAATGTTGATGTTACTTTTTCAAATAATAAAGAGGGGGTTTTAAAAAACGCGAGACTTTCACTGACCTTGCCGGATAATGTTTCTTTTGTTGGTGAGTCGGAAGGGCAAAGAGTGAAAGAAAAATTTTTGGGAGACGTCGGGCCGGGAAGTTTAAGTAAGGAGAGTTTTAATTTAATTGCCACTCAAGGCGGAGACGAGACAAGAACGCTGAAGGCGAAGCTGGTTTATTCCGTGGCGCCGGACGCGACGGTATCTTATGAGATACAGAGCGAGAGTGATATTAGCGTCAGCCGGCCATCGGTGAGTTTAACTATTGAGGCGCCGGATAAAGTTTCGAGCGGGCAGGATTTTCAGTTTAAAGTGAAATATACAAACGACAGCGGGGAGGATGTAAAGAATTTGTCGCTAAAGATTGATTATCCGCCGATTTTTCAATTTGTAAAAAGTAGCGTGGATCCAGATCAAGGCAATAATGTGTGGAAAGTACCGAGTCTATTGAAAGGAGAGGAGAGGGAAGTGGACGTAAACGGAAGCGTGATTGGACCGCAGAATTCAAGTTTTGATATCCGCGCGTCGTTAAATACGGATTTATCGGGTGAGAATTATTTAGTGAGCGAACAGAAAGTGACAGTTCCGATATCCGAGGCGCCACTTTCTCTTTCAGTGTTGGTAAATCAAGCCAGTGATTATGTGGCTCATTTAGGGGATAAACTTACCTACTCTTTGGTTTATAAGAACAATGCTTCGATTAGCCTTCAGAATGTGACAATTAAAGCGAAGCTAGTGGGGGAGATGTATGATTTTGGGTCTATTCATTCCGACGGATCATTTAACTTCGGGGATAGGACTGTTTATTGGACTTCGGACAACGTGCCGGCTTTGGCTAGTCTTGCTCCCGGGAGCGAGGGACAGGTGGAATTAGAGATAAAGGTGAAAGATAGTTTTTTAATTAAGCGTATAAGTGACAAGAATTATACTTTGAAATTGCAGGCGGAGATTTCATCCCCGACTAAAGCAGAATCTTCCCAAACATTTGTTTCGGTGGCGAATATCGAAACCAAATTGGCGGGAAAGATTGGAGTTGAAGCTAGGGCTTATTTTAGAGATGCCGTTTCGGGGATTTTAAATAGCGGGAATTTTCCTCCGCAAGTTAATCAGCTGACGCAGTACACGGTTCACTGGATTGTTCGGAATTTTGCGACTGACGTGGCGAGCTCGGAGGTTTCGGCGGTGTTGCCGGCAGGGGCGCAGTGGACGGGTAGGGTGAAAACTAGCCAAAATGTAAGCGACCCGACTTTTGATTCTGCTTTGAATAAAGTAGTTTGGAAAATCGATAAGATTATGGCAACAAGGGGGGTGATTGGGGAACCGATTGAGACGGTTTTCCAAATTGGTGTTACTCCAAATTCTGGACAGGTTGGTCAGACGGTGGATATTTTAGGGGCAACTGTTATAAAAGCCAATGATGATTTTACAGGGGTGACTTTAAACGGAGGAGATGATAAAGTAGATACAAATTTGCCGGACGATTCAACGGTGGCAAGTTCGCCAAAAGTAGTGCAACCGTGAAGAAATTTAACTTTCGCGAGCATCGCCTTTATTTCTAAGATACATTAATGATCCCACCGCCAGCCCGAATGCTCTTAAAGATTAAATTTCTTCAATAGATTTTCGTTATAAGTTATAAAATTCATGACTAAAGTAAGGGTGGATAATTTAATGGAAAAGTTGGTCAGCCTCGCCAAGAGGCGGGGTTTTGTTTTTCCGGGATCTGAAATTTACGGGGGACTATCCAACTCTTGGGATTATGGGCCGCTCGGCGTGGAGCTTAAAAATAATATTAAAAATCTTTGGTGGAAGAAGTTTGTCCAGCAAAGAGATGATATGGTAGGTTTGGACGCGTCGCTTTTAATGAACACGAAAGTTTGGGAAGCGAGCGGGCATTTGAAAGAATTTTCGGATCCGCTAGTGGAGTGCAAACAATGCCACGAGAGATTTAGAGTTAACGAATCTTGGAGTGACGAAGTTTGGTGGGATTTGGCAAAGAAGCTTGAAAATGTGAAATCATCTGAGCGAGAAGCGGTGGTTCAAGCGGCGCTGAAAGAATGCCCGAGTTGCGGAGCGAAAAATAAATTTGCTGTGCCGCAGCAATTTAATCTGATGTTTAAGACGTTCATCGGTTCGGCGGAGAGCAAATCCAGTGAGGCGTATTTTAGGCCGGAGACAGCGCAGGCAATTTTTGTGAATTTTAAAAATATACTGGGTACGACGCGAATGAAGTTGCCGTTTGGGGTGGCGCAGGTTGGAAAAGCTTTTAGAAATGAGATTACTCCAGGA
>JBBUBW010000016.1:0-4887 GCA_038058095.1 Patescibacteria group bacterium
AAACGGCGAAAATATCGCCGCAGTGAGTGTCTAAGGAATGGGGTCCTTTACATACAGCTCCAGAGAGAACGAGAAGAGGGTTTATGTTTCGTTTTTTAATATCACGTAAGAGTTGGGCAAGGCGGCTAAGAAATGAGGTGTTAATTTTGCTGTCTTCTGTTAAAAGAGAGTTGCTTCCTATTTTTATAACAATAGTGGGGTAATTCATACAATTATTTATTGGAAACTAAAACATTCTATATTGAAGATATTGTCTATAATATCAAAAATCGCATGAATAGCAAAAAATTATAGATTAGACAAAAAATCCCATGTGTTCGAATAGTATGGAAATCGAAAGGAATTTGTATGAACAAATCTAGTTAGCCACTTTCGGAGACAACTTTGTGACGATGACTTTTTTGCTGGCGCGGGCTGAAATAAATAAGTTATACTAATGTTTGCTTTTTAGGGAAAAACTTTGTAGATATCCTTCCGGTGTTTCACTCTCATGAAAGTCACTCCCCCGTTTTTTTCCTTTAATCCAATCCGGTATTCCCCCACTCGAACGCGGTAATAGCCGTGAAAACCTTTCAGAGTTTTCAGATCGTACTCACTGAACTGCTTCAAGTTATCCAGAGACGGAAACACCACCAGACATATCCGCCTGACCTCTTCTTTCGCCTCTCGTGGAAGCTTTTTGAAGTCTCTTACAAAACTTGGTTTGAACAAAACTTCCATTAGCGGAGTAGCGGCCGAACTTTTTTTAAGGAAATATTTTTTTCCTTCTCGGTAGAGCGCATCAAAAAACCGAGATACTTGTCTTCAATTAATTCTACTAGTTCGTCGAGAATTTCAGCCTTCACCAGTAGTTCGCTTTGTTTTCTATCTATGTTTGATTTTGTTTTTATTGCTTGGACAGACATATTTTTATTTTATCATATTTCTTTTATTGCAAAAGTTAAATACTTCACTAAACCAATTCTATCCTCTGTTTAACCCTGCCTTTTTTATGAAGGATCTCAAGGATAAAATCTTGTCTTTTGGTCGTTTTCTTAGTCATCGCCCGAGAGGTTAAATCGTATCATTTTTATGGCGTAATCGTATCATATTTGATACGATCAGCAAAATTTTACTTAGTCGTGGTGGTGATCATAGGTTAATTTAAGTATATTTCTCCTTGGCGGAAGGGTCAATAAAAATGAAACGGCTGGAAAGAGTCACCGTTTACACCCTCGTTATGCGAAACTGATATACAGACAGGATTTATACCTCTTTTTGGATTTCTTTTTTTAGAACAGGGAGGTCGGTTACGAGGGTATTCCAAACTATCTCAAGATCTATTTCAAAATAATTATGGATGGCTCTGTCTCTAAATCCAGCTATATCTTTCCAAGGAAGACTGACGCGCGCCTTTATTTGGGAATCAATTTTTTTTGAAATCTCGCCAATTAAAGATAGCTGCATAATAACGGCGCTTTGAGTCTTTACGTCACTTTTGAATTGTTTCTCGTCCATACCAACCACAAAGGACTCTATCTTTTCTACTGAATCAAGTATTTGGTTGATATAAACTTTGTTATCTTTCATATATCGTCTTAAGTTCGGGTAAGATGTAAGGTTTAATAAATTTATTAATACTATTATTTGTTACCACATCAACTTTCCTTTGGAGTAATTCTTCCATTTCTTGAATGAATCGGGAATAAATGAATAAGCCCATTGGTTGCCCTATTTCAATGAGAATATCGACGTCGCTTTCCGGACGATCATCGCCTCTTGAGACCGAACCAAAAACGGCGGCGCGCTTGATGCCGTATTTAGCCATAATTGGCGCTAGTTTTTCCTGAACTTCAACTGTTTTCATGCTGTATGATTATACGCAAAATTCAGGGATATTTCAACTTCCTTTTTACTTTACGGCTGGAAATATCGATGAGGTTAGATCAACAAACCCTCCTAAATTTCTGGAGAGATTTGGGAAGGCCGAGCACAATCGCGGTGGTGGTGATGACCATTTCTTAATTTTAAGTATATTTCTCCTTGGCGGAAGGGTCAATAAAAAGTTAGAATAATTAAGAATCATTAGGGGGTGTCAATTTTATCAAAACCTTACGACAAGAAATTTGGCGATTATACGCAAGTGATAAGATTATATTTAGGTGGTATAATAAATAAAACTTGATTAGAGTTACGAACTAAAACAGGTTTAAGAAGTCCTATTTTAGGAATTTTTCAATATCAAGAAATGCAAGCCTCAAGAAAAATTCATCGCTGGAAGATTTTGGGTTCAAAGTTGGCGTTTCGTCATCGCTGGTACAAATTGCGAAGAGATTCGGTTGAAATAAGACCTGGGGAAATTCTCAACGATTATTTCTTGGGAATTTTCAATAATGCAGTTCATATTGTAGCACTTACCAACAATAATAAGATCATCATGGTTCGACAGTATAAACATGGGGCTGGTAAGATATTATTTGAGGTACCGGCGGGATATTTGCACAAAAAAGAAGCTCCGCTCGCGGCCGCAAAGCGCGAATTACTTGAGGAAACTGGTTACGCGGCGAAAAAATGGCGCAGGTTAGGATTTTTCTATAGTAACCCAACGTGTGAGAAGGGAAATGGAACTTATATCTTCCTGGCCGAAGGAGCAATACTTGTGGGTAAACAGAATCTCGATATTACAGAAGCAATAGAAGTTTATCTTTTTAGCCAAGACGAGGTGATAAGAAGAATAACTTCAAATAAGATGAAGGTTAGCCCGAGCACCCTTGCCCTTCTTTTAGGTTTGTTAAAAAAAAGGAAGCTCCGCATACACAGTACACGGAGCTAAAATCTAGAATATCTCCTGGTTAAAACGTCGGGGTGGAATTTTGCTCAACTTCTTGGAGATCTTTTAGCGTGTCGACTGATCGCCAGAAGTAGTTGGCCGCACGAAATGCTGTTACTCGTCTCTCTTTCGCGAACTTTTTGATGGTTTCTTCCTCTTCTCCTTGATCTGGTAAACAGCGTAGAAATTCTCGAGAGGCAACGAAGATTCCGCTGTTAACCCAATATGGTAGTCGTGGCCTCTCTTGGAACCCCGTTACGTAATCATTGTGAGTAACTTCCACAATACCGAATGGAGAGCGGTATGGGACTACAACGACTGTAAGAATAGGGTCCCGCTCGTGGTGTAGCCGCAAGACTTCACGTACAGGAATATCCGAGAGGATATCCGAATATGAAACGACTACCGGTTCTTTTTGGGTGGGTATGAGTTTGGCGGCTTTCTTTATCGCCCCACCCCTTCCTAACGGCTCGCATCCAGTGATAAAACTAACGCCTACCCCGGGTGGAGGGTTCTGAGTCAGAGAGGTTATAATAACACTCTCCTTGTAACCACACGCAACGATAACATCTTTTACGCCATTAGAAGCAAGCCAAGCGATGTGATGATAAAGAATCGGCTTCTTTAGAATTTCAATCATAGGCTTTGGGGTCAATTCGGTTAGGGGTCGAAGTCTCTCTCCTCTTCCTCCCGCTAGAACAATCGCCATCATTTCATTTCTCCTTTCAAAAAGTAGGCCTAAATTAGAGACTAAAAACTTTCAAAAGAACCATAAAAATAGTAGAACTAACGTAATTAAGTTGTCAACTCTTGACAATTTAATTGGAAAAGCTAAGATAGATTAATGGAGTACCCAATCGCGGAGTTAGTTGATAGGGTGGCAATTTTTGCCGTAAAAGCCGAGAATGGGCTCTCTACCGAACCACAGCGGGATTTGCTTTTAAAAGAAGTTCCTGTTTTGGAATTAAAAAAATATTTGGAGTTAATGAAAATCCACCGTGCGATATGGAATATGGAGGAAATGATAACTGTTCAGTACTCAAAAAATGATTTCTCGATCGCGGGGAAGATTTATAAAGAGATCAGGGAATTTAATATTCAGCGCTCAGAAATCAAAAATAGTATTGCTTTGCGTTATAATGGTTTCCAGGATATAAAAAATTTTCGGCAAAAAGATTTACTTATAAAAACTTAAATTAGTGAGTTTTAATTAGCTGGCTTCGGAGACAACTCCGTGACGATGACTTTTTTGTTCGCGCGGGCGGATTCCTTTTCGGCGAGATCAAAAGCATTTTTGAGGGCTTTGGCGAGTTCTTTGCTTTCAACAACCAGAGCGAAACCTTCTGCCGGAGAAATAAAGACAACTTTTTTGTCGTAGATATTTATCTCGGGAGCAAAACTATATTTACCATGAGAAGCAAGAAGGGCTTCCCAAGTCTCTCCTTTGTTTTGAGCAATCTGGTCGCGGTTCTTTTGATTGGTCGGAAGGATGATTTTGGCTTTGATGTTTTTGTTTGTTTCTTGCTCGTCCCCTAGCGAAGCATAGGCGCGAATGGCTTCAAGTGAACCGAGGGTATCTTCGTAAACCGTTTGGATGCCTTTTTGGCCTTCCACTAAATTTATCTTTGGTTTAATTTCAACTTCCTTTTTTATTTTGCGGAGGGATTTTAGCTCCGGGAGCATGACTTTGGCAGAACCAGCGAGTTCTTTATATTGCTTGGCTAATTCTTCAAAATGATCCACGAGCTTCTCTGGGGGCATTGGGCTGTAAAGCTTGGCGGTTTTGGAATCCGATTCATTGATTAACCCGCGTTTTGTCAGGAAATCTAAAACCACATAGACAGTGCTGCGGTTGACGCCAGCTTTTTTGGCGATGTCGCTTACGACCGTTGGTCCTAGCTCGAGCATGGCTAGATACACACTGGCTTCTTTGGCGGAAAGGCCAAGTTTTTGTAGTTTTTCTTTGGTCATTTTTTTATTTTATGTGTTGATATTACCTGACAACTGAGGATTTGTCAACCCCGTGTACAGTTAACACCTAGAGGTAACTCTATCGGTGGCACGGGGTGACGGTGTTC
>JBBUBW010000017.1:0-5777 GCA_038058095.1 Patescibacteria group bacterium
GATAGGCGGGCAAGTAACGCCAAGGTCGTGGGTTCGATTCCCACCCCTGACACCAAAAACATGATCGAACTTGAGAAAAACTATTTAGTAAAATATCTGCCTCCTAATTTAGAAAAGTGCGAATCTAAAGAAGTTATTGATATTTACCTTCCCAAAGAAGCCATTCACCCAACTCTTCGAATTCGCAAAAACGGTAATAACTATGAAATCACCAAAAAAGAACCAATTACAGAAGAAGACGCATCAAGCCAAACAGAGCAAACTATTCCCCTTAAAGAATCCGAATTTTTAGCTCTTAGCAGAGTTGATGGTAACAGACTTTCTAAAATCAGATATTTCTATCCTTACAATAATAGAATTGGAGAAATCGGCATTTTCCAAGAAGCGCTATCCGGTCTCGTGCTTGTCGATTTTGAATTTAAGACTCCTGAAGAAAAAGAATCATTTAAAATGCCGGAATTTTGCTTAGCCGACGTCACTCAAGAAGAATTTTTAGCCGGCGGCATGCTTTGCGGGAAATCTTATCAAGACATCGAAGAAAGATTAAAAAAGCTCAGTTACTCGCCAATCGTTATTTCATAAGCAAAAATCTAGTTGTTTTCCATCTTCTTGACTTCCCCAGCCCCTAGTCTAATATCTTAACCAGTTCCTTGGCTGGTTTTCAGTTCGTTGGGGCTCATATAGAGAAAAAAAGGGGGGTCACTTGATAAAACACGTCGGAAGACTGATATGGGGTCAGATCGAGAAACTGATTGCCATCGCAATTCCTGGTGCCCCAGCGGCACCGCTTCTCGTAACTTCAGAACTGAACATACTAGGGTTCAATTTGATGGAACTCACTGCTTTTCGAGCCGTGAACGTAGTAATTCTTCTTTTGGTCATTTACATTCACGAGAGAATCACTGGGCGAGCTCCCGAGTTTCTCAATGAGAATTCTAGGCGCAGTTTTCGCCAGTGGGTGGCCGCCGGTCTCTCTGCCGCCACCTACAAAATCCCAATTTTTTGGACATGCACAATCGGGCTAGAAGTTCTCGGCTGGCCGATAGCAACTCACAAAGTAGTGCTTCTCTCTTTCGTCTATATTGTCGAGAACGTAGTGTTCGTTGGCGGTCTTTCCAGCATCATTATGAGCTGGTTACGCCACAGCCTACCAAGAATTCTTGGTTGGCTTCGCCTCCAATACAACGTCTTCCCAAAAGACAAATAAGCCACTTAGTACATGAGCCGCTTGCGATTCACCTCGCGGCGGCTCTCCTATTTTAATGAAGTTGATATTCTGCTCGTATTTGATGTAAGATTTTTATATGATAAGCCAAGAAATAAATATTGAATCCAAAGAAGAAAAAGAACTCCTCGCCGAGCTTGAGAAAAGAACCGACCCCGAAGCCCTTCGGATGAAAAGGTTTTTAGCCATGCCCGATCTCTCCCGAAAAGAGGGGAGCCCGATTCACGAACTCGTAAAACGCATTTTAGATATTCCCGACCTAAAAGATTTTGACGTTATCAAAGACCCGGAAATCGTTCCCGTTAAAGAAAGTTTTGACCTCTTTAATTTTCCCGCGGATCACCCAGCCAGAAGCCACTCCGATACTTATTATGTAAACGACGACCAAATTCTCCGCACCCACACCACGATTATGTGGTATTACTACCTCGGGTTTGAAGCGGTTAAGGAAAGAATTAAAAAAGGCGAACCGCTCGGGCTTCTTTCTTACGGCAAGGTTTATCGCAAAGACGAAATCGACCGAAATCACATGAACGTCTTTCACCAAATAGACGGACTCTATCTCTGCAAACGCGAAGAAAAAGAAATTGGCCCGCCGGAACTAAAAGACATTCTGGTCAAAATCGCCCAAGCCATTTTCGGCCCCAGTATTAACTACCGATTTAATAAAGACACTTTTCCCTACACGGATCCCAGTTTGGAAATGGAAATTGAAATTGCCGGCCGGTGGGTTGAGGTTTTGGGGAGCGGCGTAGCTCACTCAAATGTTTTGGATAATTTAGGCGTGGATTCAAAAATCTATAACGGCTGGGCTTTCGGTTTCGGCTTGGAACGCCTCGCGATTTTAAGTATGAACTTGCCGGACATTCGCTTGCTTTGGTCGGACGACGAGAGAGTCGCGCGCCAGCTTAAACTTGGGCAACAATACAAAGAAGTCAGCAAATATCCACCCATCACCCGAGACATCTCTTTTGTGGTCAAAAACGACTTTATTCCCAACGACTATTTCGAGCTAATCCGCGACATCGGCGGCAATCTTGTCGAAGAAGTTTCGCTCTTGGATAAATACGAAAATGCGGAAAAATTCGGAGAAGGGAAAATAAGCTACACCTACCGCATCATATATAGAAGCAACGAACGAACGCTCGCCACCGAAGAAATCGAGCCAATTCAAGAAAGAATTATTGAAGAAACCAAGAAACAATTCCAGGCTGACGTTCGCTAGTTAGCAAAAATCTCAAACAAAAAGGCCGCTCCATCAGAACGGCCCGGTGCGAAAATTTTGGTTGGGGTTTTCGCTCCCCCTTCCCTTAAGTGGCCAGGGTCGGCTGCGCCTTCCTTCTGGTTCCTTGGCGGAGTTCACTACAAATTTCTTCAATTCCTTTTCGTAACTCCGCGTCCGGTTTCTGAAGAAGATCCAGAAGAGAGAGGTAAATTCTGTTTTTTGATTGAGCCTCTGCCACATCCCCGAAACGACTTGCGATTGTCTCATTCTCGATCGGGCGTGAGACTGGGTGACCAGTCTCACGACGGCGATCTGAATAACTCATGTGTCCTCCTTTGTTGCTAGCGCCTTTTCATTATACTACGTTGCCAAATACTTCTCCTCAAAATCTACCACCCCCGTCATTCCAAGGCAAGTTTTATTTCACCGCTAAATTAGATTAGAATTTAATCAAGACTAATGAAACTAAACGTCCCAGATGAAGTAAAAAATATTTGCCTTCGCCTTGAAAAAGCCGGCCATCAAGCCTATTTGGTGGGCGGTTGTGTTCGTGATGTTTTGTTAAATAGGGAACCAAAAGACTGGGACGTAGCCACAAACGCCAAACCAGAAGAAGTTCAGAAATTATTTGAAGACAGTGTTTACGAAAACGACTTCGGCACCGTTTTAGTTAAAGTGGATTCTTCATCCAACATCCAACATCCAACATCCAACATTCGCACTATCGAAGTCACCACTTTCCGCATTGAAGGTAAATACACCGACAAGCGCCACCCCGACGATATTAAATTCGCCAAAACTATCGAAGAAGATTTATCAAGACGAGATTTTACCATTAACGCTCTCGCCGTAAATTTTGCTAAGGGTAAGTTCGATAAAATTATTGACCCTTACGGCGGCGAAAAAGATTTAAAAGAACAACTCATCCGCACCGTCGGCATTCCCGAAGAGCGTTTCAACGAAGACGCTCTTCGTCTTATGCGAGCCGTTCGCTTCGCAACTGAATTGGATTTTAAGATAGATTTGAATACCCGACGGGCCGTGGAAAAACTCTCGGGTCTTCTTGAAGCCATCGCGAAGGAAAGAATTCGCGATGAATTTATAAAAATCATCATGGCTCCCCGCGCTGCCCAAGGTGTGATTATGCTCGAAGAATTAAATCTCCTGAAAAATATCGTTCCCGAACTTCGCGAAGGTTTGGGTTGTGGCCAAAACAAGCATCATATCTATACTGTCTTCGAACACAACATCCGCGCGCTTGATTACGCCGCCCAAAAAGATTACTCCCTTCTAGTTCGTATGGCTTCGCTCTTGCACGACGTCGGCAAACCCAAATCCAAAAGAGGGGACGGCCCGGATTCCACTTTCCACGGCCATGAAGTGATTGGCGGAAAGATGACCGTGAAAATCTTGGATCGTTTAAGATTTCCTAAGGATTTTATCGAACAATGCGCCCATCTTGTCCGCCAGCATCTTTTCTATTACAACGTCGGCGAAGTCACCGCCGCCGGCGTTAGGCGCTTTCTCACCCGCGTTGGTCCCGAAAATATTGATGATCTTATAAAAATCCGCGAAGCCGACCGCATTGGCTCCGGCGTTCCTAAGGCCGTGCCTTACAAACTCCGCCACCTGCTTTTTATGATTGATAAAGTGAAAAGCGATCCCATCTCGCCCAAGATGCTGAAAGTCAACGGCGAGGACGTGATGGAAATCGCCAAGCTTGAACCCAGCCCTAAAGTCGGCTTTATTCTCGCTGTGCTTTTAGAAGAAGTTTTGGATGATCCGCAAAAAAACACCCGCGAGTATCTCGAAGAAAAAATCAAAAAACTAAACCAGCTTTCCGAAAAAGAACTCAAACAGATGTCCGAACGCGCGAAAAACGTTAAGAATGAATATGAGCAAGGAATTGAAGATGAAATCAAGTCTAAGCACCACGTAAAGTAGGTCTTGACACAAGTTCATCTTAAGTTAAACTTAGTTTATGGCTAAAAACATTGTCGGTTTAAAAGAATTAAGGGAAAACGTCGAGGACTATATTTCCCGAGTTGAGAAGGGACAGTCTTTTATCGTGGTTAGGAGATCCAAGCCCGTTTTTAAGATTTCCAGTCCCACCGAAGAAGACGCATGGGAGACGGTTGTTGATTTCACAAAAATCAATAAAGGCGGCGTTTCTATCTCAGGGATTCTGTCTCGGCTCTAAGAAATGGATAAAATAAAAAAAGCCCTCGCAAAGCTAAATAAAAAAGAGAAAGCGTTGGTAGGGCATATTTTATCCAGGCTCCAATCGGGAGATTTTCAGGGTTTAGATGTCAAAAAATTAAAAGGCAGGGAAGATATTTTTCGAGTAAGAAAGGGAGATATGAGAATTATCTACAAAACCAAAAATAAAAAGATTTCCATCCTTGCCATCGAACGGAGAAACGAAAAAACCTATAACCTTTAATCCTTCATCTATTTATGTCTAACTTTGAAGACGAAAAACTTTGGCGCTCCGTCACTAATTTCTGGACCGTGATTTTTCTGGTTTTTATTGTTGTTAACTTTGCCACCGCTAATCGCTATGAATATCTCGTCGGGCCTTTTGCCGCGCTCTATATCGGAGTTTTAACCCTTTATATCGGCACCAAAGAATTCGATCGCTGGCACGAAACCCATGTCGATAGGCATCCCGGCGAGGTTTTCGTTTTCGCTTGGTCTCTTATAATTTTCGGTACTTTAGTTGCCTCTCTCTTTTTAGGGAGCGCGTATAGAATTCCGTCAGAAATCATCGCCAGCTATATCGCCGTCCTTTCGATTTTTGCGTTGACTCAAAAATCCAAGCACGTTTTCGAAGAAAAAGAGAAAAAAGAAAATAAAAAAACAAAAACAAAATGAACTTTAAAGAATATCAGGAAAAATCCCGCAAAACCGCCATCTATCCAAACTCCGGAAATAATTTTATCTATCCAACCCTAGGCCTTTCCGGAGAAGCGGGGGAGGTAGCTGAAAAAATAAAAAAAGTTCTCCGCGACAATGATGGGAAGGTAACCGAAGAAAAGCGGACAGAGATTGAGAAAGAGCTAGGGGATGTGCTATGGTATTTAAGCCAAATAGCTAGCGAACTCAATCTTTCTCTTGAGGAAGTTGCCGAAAAAAACATCGAAAAACTTTACTCAAGGATGGAAAGAGGCAAGCTTTCTGGCAGCGGAGATAATAGGTAGGCATCGGGCCGTAGTATACCGGTAGTACGTGCGCTTCGGGTGCGTAAAGACCGGGTTCGATTCCCGGCGGCCCGACCAAGTTAGACATTTTGAAAATTCGGACGAGTTTGATTGCTCGTTCGCCCCG
>JBBUBW010000018.1:0-26364 GCA_038058095.1 Patescibacteria group bacterium
CCTTGAGGTGGTAGCGGGGGCAACCCTATGGAGGTTCGAATCCTCTCCCGCGCACAAGTAGAAAATGGCAAAACAAATCCAGCACTTTCGACAATTGCAAAACTGGCAAAAGCGGTTGAGGTTTCGATTGATGAACTTTTGAAATAATTATGGACAAAAACTACACAAGAGCAATTAAAGCAATTATAGATTTCAAAAAGGATTTTGATAAAATTGATCCTAAAACGCCAAAAAAATTGGTTGGTGATATTGGTGAGTTTTATGCACTTAGAGAATTAAAAAGGTTGGGTTTTGAACCAGAACGTAAGGGCGGACAAGGTGGGTATGATATTTTTTTAAAAAAGTTAAATAAAAAAATTGAAGTCAGAACTTCATTGTGGAAAAATGAAGGTGTTTATCCCGATAAGACAATTAGATTTTGGGGCTGGAGAGTTGAAAACCAAAATCAGAAAAGGAGTGAGAAATTTGATTATTTGATTGGCGTTGGACTTGACGACAATTTTTCTAAACCGAAATTCTACATCTTTACTTATAAAGAAGCATTTCAGGTTGAAGATACAACAATTGGACGATTCAAAAACATTAAAAAGAAAATTCACCTTTTCGAAACAAAAATTTCTTTCAAAAAAGCGGTTAAGTCAAAACCTAAACTTGTCTCGCCTACTGAAAGAAAAATAAACATGAACCAATTACAATTTTTGAATAAATGGAAAAAAATCAAGTGAAAATAGACGATCTAAAAAGATACATAGAACTTTATGATATGGAAAAATATTTATTCGATGTCATTGGTTCTGAAGCCAGTAAAAGAGGATATTTGACCTTTGAAGGATTTTACAAAATCTGTATGTGGAAATCAGCAAGACAAAAACAGAAATATATTAGCGTTAAAAATAGGAATGAAGTAGAAGCAGTTACAAGGAGTGCATTCGCGGAACAAGACGAAAGAAAAAGAATGGAAAAACTTTGTGGGCTTAGCGGGGTGGGTATACCAACAGCGTCAGCCATTCTTTCTGTTATTTTCCCTGAAAAATATGCCGTGATTGATATAAGGTGTTTAGAAATGTTGAGAGAAAAGTTTGGTTATAAAATTAGCAAACAAACATCTCTCAAATCTTGGGTAGAATATTTGAATATAATGAGAAATCTTGCGAGGGAAAATGCAATAACGCCGAGGAAGTTAGATATGGCATTATTTGCAATGCACAGAGAAAAGTTAATGAACGAAGATTATAGAAACTTATATAGATAAAAATTTATGAGAAAAATAATTACATTTGGATTATTGATAGTTGGAGCAATCCTTCTCTCCGTTGTATTTTCAAATGGTAACTTATTTAAGCCAAATCAAAATAAAAATGTGGCGGTAGTTGGATTGACCGACACTAATCTTAGCGACACTCCATCTTTAGACTTACCTCTTCATTATTTTACAAATAAAAGTATTGCTTGGGGTTCTGTAGATACTTCGCGCAATTCTGACGATAAAAATACTTGGAAATATGCCGTCGTTGATGGGGGTGATGCATATCAATCTTTTCCTACTAAAACAATAACATTAAGCACAAATGATTTTTCTAATGATACTGAGCAAATGCCACCAATACAGTCAATGGAACAGATTTTGAAGCAAGATATAGAGGAAGATACGCTTTGGCAATGGTTATATAAAGAACAAATCGCAGAATACGGCAACATTGCGACTCGTTTTTTGCCAGCAGATTACATCACAAATTTGAGAAAGTTTGATACTGATAAAGACGGAAAAGACGAAGAAATTATTTTTCTATGTGGAGTTGGTGGCAATCATTGTCCGCACCGTATCGTTGTTGTAAAAGACCAAAAAATAATTTTTTCCGTTTCTGCTGGTTTGACTGGTCTAGACCTTTCTAAAACAGAAACTGGAAACGGTTTTTATGTGCATTGGGTTCCGACTGAGGAAAAATGGGATAGGGGACTTTGTTGCCCTCTGGGTTATATAAAAACAAGATTTGTCTATAAGAAAGGAAAATTTTTACCAGCTTATGAGCAAGAGGTGTTGTATTTTGAGATAAAGAATACAGATTGATTAAATAGCCCGCTCCAAAAAAGTTCGAGCAAATATTAGAATTAGAGCATGCGAATTTAGCATAAAAATAACCGATCAAAAAGCGGGCTATTTTTACTTTGCCAAATTCAGCGCCCCGCCATCGGCGGGGAGAGTATTTATTAATTCTTTGGTATAGCGACGTGAGGCTACCTTATTCCATACAACTGATTCAATTTACTCAGCGTCATCGGCCCCACCATCCCCTCGGCCGGAACAATGCCGTATTTATCTTGAAAATCAATAACTGATTTTTCGGTACATGCACCAAAGGTGCCGCTTATCGGGCAATCATTCTTCGAAAAACCAAGCGGGGGATATAAATTTTCACTTACGAGCGCTCTCTGGAGGGCAAGAACGTCTAATCCCTCATCTTTCCTCGTAAGCGTTCTTTCAAAGCGAAAAGGCAAAATCGTAGTTTGGTTTGCGTTCGCATCATCCCGCCCCTCAAGGAAATTTTTCAAACCGTTGTAGGTCAAATAAGCCAATTCCTTCAACATCGTTGGTCTTAAAGAAGGATTAATAAACTGGTTTTCGTAAATATATCCGTATTCAATAAGCAGGGAAGCGGGATCAAGGGAATTGTTCGCCCCCACCGAGATTAACTCCTGATCTTGCACCACGCCTCCTCCTTCCTTAGGAAGATCGCTTGTCGGCAAAAGCATCGATAGGCTTTTTGAAACATATTTGGCAATTGTCTGGCTCGCCTTCGAATTCGAGTACTGGTCCTCCGGAACGTAAATTGCGTATCCCGAATACCTGCCGGGCTGGCCGTTCCTCCTTCCGCCGTAGTCGTTAAAATAAATACTGACTGCCACATCAATCTTATTTTTATTCGCCCAATAATTTATTCCGCTTAGTTTGATGCTTGTTTCGTTGCTGGCGTAGTTATGAGAAACTCCGTCCGCCAATTTCACCGCTCCGGCCTTGACCATACTATCCATAAGTAGAAAATTTTCTGCCCAGAATTTCTCTATGTTTTTTCGCTCGCTTGAAAAGAAATTAACAAATTCAGGCAAGTATCCGTTCTCGTTTCGGGTTATAAAAACTTCGAATTTATTATCACTCTTCATTAAATTATAAAGGTCTGTCGCCAGCTCAAGATTCAAATCCGCTTCTTCGGTTCCATCAAATTCCGTTCCCTGTACCTCGCTATCGTGTCCAGGCGCAATAAGAACTCGAACCCCCTCGCCGCTATTTTTCGCTACGAGGTATTTGTCTATGATCTGTTTATCCGTAATTGAATCGACGAAAAAGATGCTCCCTAAAAACTTCTGCGCCTCACCTAAAGGATTCAATCCGTACGGCTTGCCGAAAATTATCACGGCTAAAAAAAATAGCGCCAACCCCAAAAGTCCTAGCCCCCAAATCTTTTTTTTCATTAAATTAATTATACCCGAAAAAATAAAAACTCCTCACGACCAAAAATCACTCGATTACTAATGTTCCCTTTTCCAATTTCGAGTCTTTAATATAGAATTTATAATATGTCTTGGACTAATCAAGAACTCCAATCCCATCTCCGCGCCGCTAAAATCCTTGACCAAATTAAAAACCAAAGTTTTGAGTTTATCCGAAAAAATCCAGCTACCACCGAATACGCGGTTCAAAAATTTATTCGACACCTTTTCAAGGAGAACAATTTACGCTTAGCTGAACATTCTCCGATTGTAGCTTTCGGCAAAAACACTTCCTTTATCCATTATTTTTTGAGCAAAAAAACTTCTCAAAAACTACTTGCCCGCCGTAGCTTTAGCAAAGGCGGGAAACCTAACTCTCCTATTTTAATCGATCTCTGGAGCCGGTTTAACAAACACGAAACGCCTTTTGCCGATATCACGTGGATGGGCTTTTATGGGCGAAAGATACCCAATGAATTTCAAAAAATTTACGACCTAGTCATTAAATCTCGCGATGCCTGCTTGGAATATCTAAAAACCGAACTCAAAAAAGGGAAGATCCCTACGGGAGCCAAATTAGACGATGTCGCGAGAAACGTTATCAAAAAAGCCGGCTACGAAAGGAATTTCACTCATTCCACCGGCCACTCGCTTGGATTTGTTTCGCCTCACGGCAAAGGAGAAGGTTTAAGTTTTAGAAATTCCACGCCTCTGGAAATAAACCTTGGCTACACTATCGAACCCGGGATTTATTTGAAAAACAAATTTGGCGCTCGAAGCGAAATTAATTTTTATATTAATTCCAAATTTGAGGTGGTTGTAACCTCGAAAATCCAAAATAAACTAGTTCTTATAAAACCCTAAAATGTCCAAGTCATACATTATCGGCATAGACGAAGTTGGCCGTGGTTCGCTTGCCGGGCCAGTCGCCGTCGCGGCGGCTCTTATTCCAAGTGGATTAAAAATCGGAAATAAGGAATTAAAAGTTTTGAGAGATTCAAAAAAATTATCACCTAGCCAGCGAGAAAAATGGTTTAAGTATTTTTCCGCCGGACCTGCCCGCTTCGCGTTGCGAAGCAAGTCGGGCGGGGGCGGATCCTCCTCTGGAGGAAAAAATCATCCCCAAATTTCATACACTGTTTCAAAAGTTTACCCTAGAAAAATAGAAAAAATAAATATCTCCCGCGCCGCCAATCTCGCCGCCCTCCGCGCCTTTCTTAGATTATCTAAAACCTACAACCTAAAACCTAGCACCTATTCAATCTTCCTCGACGGGGGATTATATTTAGGCAATGGGAAAAATCGAATTTCCGGAAAAGGAAACCCTTCAAATAACTCAGGGCGAATCACTGTCAAAACAGTGATTCGGGGTGACGAAAAAATACCAGTCATAAAAATTGCCTCTATTATCGCCAAAGTTTCAAGAGACGCCCAAATGCGCCGCTTAGCAAAAAAATATCCTTCCTATGGTTTCGAAATCCACAAGGGTTACGGAACAAAAATGCATCTCGCCGCTATCAAAAAATTCGGCCCAAGTAAAATTCACCGTTTGACCTTTATCCATAAATACCCTAAGATGAATTAGGTTATAGTTTTTAGTTTTTTGGTTTTAGAGGTTGGGAGTCTACCACCTGTAACCTAAAACCTATAACCTATCTAAAATGGGTGGCGTACCAGTAAAACATCATACCAAAGGCAAGGTCGGCCGGAGACGATCACACCTGGCGCTTAAAAAAGGCCAGCTTTTGGTTTGTAAGCATTGTAGCGGGCCCAAATTAGCTCATCGGGCTTGCCATGAGTGCGGGCGGAAATAGGTTCTAGTTTTTAGGTGTTAGGTTTTAGAAGTTAGTTGGAATAATTCGATAACTACTTAGCTCTAAAACCTAAAACCTGTTACCCAGCACCTTTCAAAAATGGCTACTCGACATCTTATTCGCACCGTCATACTCCAATCGCTTTACGAATGGGACTTCTATTCCCAGAAAGCTGATTTAACATCTATCCTAGAAAGGAATCTAAACGAATTCGCCCCAGGTATTGATGAGCCGGAATTTGGCTGGAAAATTCTCAAGAAACTTGTAGATCACCTTAAGGAAATTGACCAAATCATTACCAAGGCCGCCCCTGAGTGGCCTCTTGATAAAATTGCCATCATTAACCGTAATATTCTAAGAATCGGCCTCTCCGAACTTCTCTACGCCGACCGCGAAGAAGTGCCACCCAAAGTAGCCATCAACGAAGCCATTGAAATGGCCAAAAATTTTGGCGGTCCCAATTCTGTTAAATTTATAAACGGCGTCTTAGGCACTATTTACCGCGAAATAGACGGGAAAGCCGAGGCAGACAAACCACCCAAACAACCCAAAAAATAATAAAAGATGATCAAGTTCGAAAAATTGGAAAATATTATCGGGGTTAAGTTTAAAAATCAGGACCTCTTTAAAGAATCACTCACTCATCGTTCTTATATTAACGAGAAACCAAACTGGCCCTTTCCACACAACGAACGCCTCGAGTATCTCGGAGACGCCGTTTTAGAGCTTATCGTGAGTGATCTTCTCTTCAACAATTTCCCAAATTTTCCAGAAGGTCAGATGACCGTCTTAAGGGCCTCTTTAGTTAATTACCAAATGTTAGCTAAAATTGCTTCCGACATAAAACTTGATGAATTCGTGCTCATGTCACGAGGAGAATCAAAAGACACCGGCAAAGCGAGGGAAGTTATCCTTGCGAACACTATCGAAGCTTTAATCGGCGCTATCTACCTCGACCAGGGAATTGAAGTCACTAATTCTTTCGTCAAAAAATTTATTTTCAGCCGGCTGGACGAAGTTTTAAAAAATAAAACCTACAAAGACTCAAAAAGCACGCTTCAGGAAATTATTCAAGAAAGACTCAAAATTACTCCTACTTATCGGGTTTTAAACGAGGAAGGTCCGGCTCACCAGAAAACTTTCCGCATTGGTGTTTACTTTAACGACAATCTAGTATCCGAAGGAGATGGAAGCTCGAAACAAGAAGGGGAAATAGCAGCCGCCAAAGAAGCTCTTAAAAAATTTGATAAAAAAGGAGGTAAGAAATAAAAAGGAAGTTTCCCGAATCTATGCCCCATTTCTTAAAAAGCTTAGAACTAAACGGTTTTAAATCATTTGCCCAAAAAACCGTTTTACATTTTCCAGATGGGATTACTGCCATTGTTGGCCCCAATGGTTCCGGTAAATCGAATATTGTTGACGCTTTTCGTTGGATTTTAGGAGAAAGAGAAGCGAAAAATCTCAGAGGCGCCAAAGTGGAAGATCTTATCTTCGCCGGCACGCCTGAAAAATCTCGCCAAGGCTTAGCGCAAGCCAGTCTTAATTTTGAAAACAAAGGAGGTTTCTTCCCGGTTGATATGAGTGAAATCTCCGTGATGCGCCAGGTCAGCCGCGACGGCCAAAGCCAGTATTTTATGAACCAGTCTGAAGTTCGCCTGAAAGACCTAATCGATTTCTTCGCTAAAGTTCGCCTAGGCACTAAGGGTTTAACCATTGTCACCCAAGGTAATAGCGATCTTTTTATCCGCGCCACCCCAGCCGAACGGCGGGAAATGCTCGAGGAAATGCTGGGGTTAAGAGAATTTCAAATCAAAAAAAACCGAGCCGAAAATCAGCTTAAAAATACCCAAACTAATCTTGAGAAAGTCAAAGCCCTTATTGATGAAATCCTTCCCCACTTAAAGTCCCTTCGTCGCCAGACTGTTCGCTGGCAAAAAAGAGGAGCTTTGGAAGAAGAATTGGCTAATTGTGAAAACCTACTCTTCGGATCGGAGTGGAAGTGGATCGAGAAAGAAATTGCCAAAGTCCAAAAAGAAATCAATAACCACAAAGGAGAACTTGCTTTGCTTGAAACCGAAAAAAGTAAAGCCGAGAAACATCAGCAAGAAGTTGAAACCAAAGAACCCAAAGAACGCGAAGAACTCGAAAAAATAAAAAGTCAGACCAACCAGCTTCTCGAAAAACAAATCCTGCTCGAGAAGGACTTCGGCCGTCTTGAGGTCCAGCTCGAAATCAACAATCACGAGATCCCTTCCTCTCTTCCCTCGGCTGAGAAACTGCTTAATCTTTTGCAAAGAATTAAGAGCAATCTTGAATCAAATATAGAAAAAAATCTCGACGATCTAAAAAACATTATTCGCAATCTTTTAAGAGAAATTGAAAATGAAATTAACCTAAGCGGTCCCCAAAAAAACTCCAGCCTCGCCCAGAACCTTAAAGATAAGTTCCAGAAAATCGAAGCCGACTTAACTTCAATCAAAAAAGAAATTTCGACTCTGCGGGAAAAAGAAAAAATATTGGGAAAAAGCCAGGGCGAATTTTATGCCGCCTTTAAAGAAGCCGTTACGCTAGTAGAACGGGCCAAGGGAAAAATCGAAGAATGGGGAGAGAGAAATCAGAAAATCATTTTTGAGCGCGAACGGCTCGAATTAAGAAAGGATGAATTAAAAAGACAAATAGTTCAAGCCGGCCGAAAGCCGGAAGAGTTTCAAGAAAAACCCGAACTCAAAGAAGTAGTTAATTTAGAAAAAGGATTAGATAGTTCGGAGCTTAGAGAATTAGACCATAGAATCCTGAAAATCAGGGGAGACTTAGCGTCAATCGGGGAAATCGATGAAGCCGTTATGAAGGAAGCCAAAGAAACGGAAGACCGTTATGAATTTTTAGGCAAGGAGCTCGAAGATACAGAAAAAGCCAAAAATGATTTAAGGCAATTAATCAAAGATCTAAGCGACAAAATCAAGACTGAATTCAACGAGGCCCTTCATCATATCAATAGAGAATTTAGTGAATTTTTCAAATCGATGTTTGGCGGCGGCCACGCCAAGCTTGTTTTTGAAAAGAAAGAAAAGAAAATTGTCGCCGATACCACTACTGATTCTGTCCCGCAAACTGAAGGAGGCGCTTATCCTGAAGAGGAGAAAGCCGAAGAGGGAATAGAAATTAATCTTAGTCTACCCCAGAAGCGCCTGACTTCGCTCGAGGTCTTATCTGGAGGAGAAAGAAGTTTGGTGGGTATTGCCGCTCTTTTTGCTATGATCTCCGTAAGCCCTCCGCCTTTTCTCGTTTTAGATGAAATTGACGCCGCGTTAGATGAAAGAAACACTCGTCGGTTTGCCGAAATGCTCAAAACCTTCTCAAAGAAAACTCAATTTATTATTATTACTCATAACCGCTCTTCAATGGAAGCTGCCAATGTGCTCTATGGAGTTACTTTGGATAGCGACGGCACCTCTAAAATTCTTTCCCTTAAGCTGGAACCAGCTTCTTAACGCAAACTTTCGGCAATCGTGGTAAAATAAAAAGGTGATTGATTTTCACCTTTTTCAAAACAAAGAAAAATATTTAATCCTTGAAGTTGGAGAGAAAAGCACTTCCGGTTTTCTTCTGAGATTAGACCCGGACAAGGAAATAATTCTTGAAAAAACTTGGAGCAACTTTTTTTGGACGAAAATTTCTCGTCGCTTTCGCCGCCATCTTGAAAAGTGGAAAGTGATTGTAGTCGCCAATCCCAGTCTTGCCACCACCATCGTTCTTCCTATCAAACTTGAGCGGGAAGATAATTTCGCCAAATCTCCTCTTTCTAGCATTGAACTTGAAAATTTACTCGCTCAAGCTACCGCAAAAGTGTTTACTCAGGTGAGAGGAGAAGCTAGTCGTGAATTAGGCATCGAAGAGCTCGATACTATTTTAATCGACAATCGTGTCAGTAATTTTAAAATCGACGGTCACCACGTCATGAACCCGGTTGATTTTAGAGCCAAAAAAATCGACGCGGTTTTAGAGCTGACTTTAACTACCCGTACAATCTTTGATGATTGGAAAACCAATTTCAGCATCGGCGAAACCAAAAACTTTTTCTTCACCGAAGCGGCTCGGGCCGAACTTTTTCTATTGAAAAAATTAAAACCTCTACCCATCAATCTTCTTATTTTTAACAGCCGTCAAAATTCCCAATTTTCTAAACTCGAAAAAGCGGCCGTTGGCGAGTTAATCCATCGCGGTAAAATAAAGTGGGCGACCAACTCGATTATAAATGCGATTGAGCAGGATTTATCCGTTAGCCCAGCTGTGGCTCAGAAACTTTACTCCCTCTATTCTCAAAAAAAGCTTTCTCCCCGCATCACCCGTCATTTCAACTTGATTCTAAAGCCCGCTATTGTTCCATTTTTAAAACATCTCGAGGAACTGAAAGTTCGGGGAGCGGTTTATCTTGATACATCTCTGCCCTTGCCGCCATTCCTTTCCCATAAACAAGGCCACGCTACCCTGGAGAACCTGCCTTTTGATGATTTAATCAATAAACTTGGGTTCAAAATCGATTCCTCAAAATATCCTTGGCCGGAGAATCAAATTTTCAAGCACCTCGCGCCTTTCCTTGAGTTCTATTATAATAATGAGGACCTAGCCATTAATCACTGGCTCCGTCGGCGCCTTCATTGGCTTGGGTCAGTTCGTTAATACTTAAATTAAACTTAACTAAGATGAAAAAAATTTTTGTCAGCAAAAACGACGGCGTTGCCGAAGTTGTCGATAAAATAATTTCCGAGTCCGATAGCGAAATTACTCTCGTTGTTCCGCGGAATACCCTCCTTGATGAATCTATTAGTAATTTTCACCTTATTAAAAGAGAAGCTGATAGCGCCGGTAAAAGAATCAGCGTTGAGTCAGTAGATGAAAAAATTTTAACCTATGCCAAGGCCAGTCAACTCGACGCGGTCCACCCTATTTTAAAAAAGAGGAAGTCCGTTTCTCTTTCCGATATTATTCCTAAAAATGAAGATAAAGAAGAGGAAGAAGAATTAAAAAAAGAAGAAGCCAGAATTTCCTCCTCTCCATTTTTTAGTAAAGGCAGTAAAAACAAAAAAGCAGAGGAAGTAGAGGTAGAAGATCATTTTTTTAAATCCAGAGAAGAGGAGCTACCCGCTAAAACTCCTAGCCATAGAAGAAAATTTCAAAGTTCCAAGAAACTTTTATGGATATTTTCAATTTTAGTAATTATTGTTGCCGGAGTTTTTGTTTTAAATAGTTTTAAGAAGGCCGAAGTTGTTATTAATTTCAATGCGATTCCATTTAATTTCCAAGGCCGTCTTTTAGCGAGTGCTCGTATTGTCAAAAACAGTTCCACTTCTTCAGATTTTCCAGCCGAAGTTTTTACCGAACCGAAAAATTTAACCCAGCTTTTTCCGGCTTCCAGTCGGAAAAATGTTAGTGACAAAGCCACCGGGAAAATCGTCGTTTATAATGCGTTCAGTTCCCAGCCCCAAGGCCTTGTAGCCACCACCCGCTTCGTAACTCCGGACGGTAAAATCTTCCGATTGGATAGCAGTATTACTGTGCCGGGCGCGGAAATTAAAGACGGCAAAATTATCCCCGCTTCAATCGAAGCCGCCATAACTGCCGATAAAGCCGGTTCCACGTATAATCTTGGTCCGATTGAAAAACTCACTATTCCCGGATTTAAAGGTTCGGCTAAGTATGAAAAGTTTTATGGGTCCTTGGTAAAAACCAGTGGCGGATTCATTGGCGAGAGAGCTTTCCCGACCGATAAAGATATCACCTCCGCTAAAATAAAACTCACAGAGACCTTGAGTTCATCTTTAAATAGTGATTTAGCTCTCGGAAATCCTAAGGGTTTTAAAATAATCGACGGCGCTTCCGAAATTAAAATTGTTCGTATTTCAGTTAATAAAGCGACTGATAGTAGTGGAAACTTCAGTGTTTTCGGAGAGGCCGAACGCAAGGCGATTGGTTTCAAAGAAGAAGACTTAAGGGGTTTATTACTTTCGCAGGCCCAAAACGATAATCCCGGCACTATATTTAAGAGCATTAACCTTGCCTATAAAGACTCCAAACCCGACTTCGCTAAAGGAGAACTAGGTTTTACTGTTGTCGTCGATGGCATTTTGACGCAGGATTTTAATGTTGACGATTTTAAAGCCAAAATTCTTAGTAGGTCTATTGAAGAAACCCGTTCGTTTATTAAAGAATTGAAAGGCCTCAAAGACGCCAAGGTTTCATTGTGGCCGACCTGGTTAGGAGAACTCCCTAGTAACCCCGAAAAAATCAAAATTACAATTGACTAAGCTTTTTTACTTAGATTTGACAAGGGATAGCCAGTTAGCTTATAATTCCCAAACCGCTTTTTATAGTCTTTAATGGCTCCTTATTCAGCTTCTGATCAGAACCGCAAAACTGGCTTGGTTCAAGAATCCTTGCCCGGGCTAGCTTTTAAGGTCATTCTCGACGATAAACAAGAAGTCTTGGCTTATTTGGCTGGCAGGTTAAAAATTCATCACATTCGAATCCTGCCTGGCGATAAAGTCATAGTCGAAATGGGACCTGACGGTCGCCGGGGCCGAATCGTCAGACGGCTTTAAAGCGGAATACACAATAGAAATCCGATCTTAAATACTTTTTATGAAAGTCCGTTCTTCGGTTAAAAAAATTTGCAAGGATTGCCGGGTTGTTAAGCGCCAAAGACGAATTTTTATTATCTGTAAAAATCCCAAACATAAACAACGACAAGGATAAATTATGAGAATTTTCGGAGTTAACATCCCAGACAGCAAAAGAATAGAAATTTCCCTCACTTATCTTTATGGCATCGGCGTTCCTTCGAGTCGTAAGATTCTGGCTAAAGCCGAAATTGATTTAAATAAAAGAGCCAAAAGTCTCACGTCTGAAGAGATTAACCGAATTCAGCACGTTATCGAGAAAGATCATTCTGTCGAAGGGGAATTAAGGCAAATTATAAGAAAAAATATTCAGCGCCTAAAAGACCTTCAGACCTACCGCGGTCTTAGGCACTTAAGGAGATTGCCGGTTCGAGGGCAGAGAACAAAAACTAATTCTAGGACCGTTAGGGGAAATGTTCGAAAGACCGCCGGTAGCGGTAAAAGAAAAGTGGATCTTAAATAACCATGGGAAAGAAAAAAGTTATTGCACAATCAAATGAGGTAATCCTAAAAGAGAAGGAGGGCGTCGATTCTGCTGTCGCGAAGGCTCACTCAACCAAAAAATCCAAAAGGATTGAAAGGGGGAGGGTTTATATTAAGAATTCATTCAATAACACTATGGTTAGCGTTACCGACGCTTCAGGCAATCTTATCACTTGGGTTTCAGCCGGTTCTTTGGGTTTTTCCGGCCCCAAAAAAGCCACTCCTTTTGCTTCTTCCAAAATTATCGCCGCCTTAACCGAAAAACTTAAAGCGACCGGACCGACCGATATAGACATTATAGTTAAAGGCGCCGGTGGCGGCCGTGATTCGGCAATCCGCTCCTTGGTTAACCAAGGCTTCAATATTCTTTCAATTAAAGATATTACCCCCGTTCCTCATAACGGTCCCAAACCCCCCAAACCAAGACGAGTATAAAGGGCTTTATTCAAAAATTAGAACGGAGTGAAGAATTTTTGAAAACAAAACCTTTACCCCTCACCACTTTTTATGATAATGTCAGCTAAAATAAAATGTCTAAAATCAATCAAAACAACCAAGAGTCGAATCCGCGCCTTTTTAAAAAGTGGTGCGGGGTGCTCAATTTTATTAGTTGCTCAAACGGCGCTAATAAATTAGCTGGTTTTCGCAAATAAAATTGGCATGATTGGCCCAAAAGAAAAAAAAGAAAGAGCTCTTGGCGAACGCCTTCATCTAAAAGGCGAACGTTGCAATAGTCCTAAATGCGCCGCCGTAAGAAAACCTTATAAGCCGGGTGTTCATGGTCCCAAAAAGAGAATGAAGACCATTTCGGAATTTGGCCGGCAAATCATGGAAAAACAGAAATTCAAACTAACTTATGGTTTAGATGAGAAGGGACTAAGGCGGCTTTTTAATTTAGCCGAAAAAAACGTTGGCTCCACCTCTACTCGGCTTCTGGAGCTTCTTGAACTTCGGCTCGACAATGCAATCTATAGAGCCGGTCTCTCTCCTTCCCGACTAACCGCGCATCAATTCGTTGTCCATGGACATATTTTAGTTAATAAAAAGCGGGTTAAGTCTCCTGCCTTCCAAGTGAAAAATAATGATATCATTTCCTTCAGGGAGGAATCTAAAAGACTCAAATTTTTTGCCAGCGCAAAGGAGGCTATCCAGAAATTCGAAGCGCCATCCTGGCTTTTGATTGACAAAGAAAAGCTTGAAGCTCGTGTCGTCGGTCTTCCGCCGGTCGATTCTATTCCATTCGAAATAAACATTTTGGTCGAATCTTTTTCAAAATAAAACAAAAAAAATAAACAAAACATGTATTGGGGTTATTTAAGTAAAACTGTTTCCATCAAAACCGTGTCTGAAGAATTGAAGCGAGGTATTTTTGAAGTCGAGGGGCTTTTTGCCGGCTACGGTCTTACTGTCGGCAATGCCATAAGAAGAGTGCTTCTTTCGTCGTTGCCCGGCGCTGCCATTACTCAAGTTAAAATAAAAAATGTCTCCCATGAGTTCTCGACCCTCCCCGGCATCAAAGAGGATATTGTCGAGCTTTCCTTGAATTTCAAAAAACTTAGATTTAGGATGACCGTCGATGAGCCTCAGTTCTTAACCCTAAAAGCTAAAGGAGAAAAAATAGTAACGGCTGCTGATATTAAAACTAATTCTAATGTCGAATTATTAAACCCAGAAGAACTCCTTGCTAATCTCACCGACAAAAACGCCGAGCTTGACGTGGAAATTCGAGTCGAAAGGGGAATAGGTTATTCTTCGGTTGAGTCGCGCAAGGAGGAGGAAAAATTAGCCATTGGAACTATCGCGATCGACGCCTTCTTCTCTCCAATCACCAATGTTAGCTACTCGGTTGATAATATGCGCGTTGGTGATAGAACCGACTATAATCGCCTCAGGATAGAAATAGAAACTGATGGCATTATAAGTCCCTCGGCCGCCCTTCATAAAGCTTCTAAAATATTAAACGACCACTTCCAATCTATTTCCGAGGTCAAAGTCAACGAGTTCGATGTTGTCCGATCAGAAGAAAAAAAAGAAGGAAAAGAGGCCAAACCCAAGAAAAAAGCCAGTAAAAAATCAAAAGAATAAATATAAATCGTCACCAAGCGAACGCCTCAATTTTACATTTTTCCGCCAGACCTGCCCGCTTCGCATTGCGAAGCAAGGCGGGCGGGGGCGGATCCGCCTTCGGCGGAGATACTCAATTTTAACCACCCATTATGCGTCACTTAAAAAAAGGAAAAAAATTTGGTCGTCTAATTGGCGATCGTCGCTCATTTTTGAGCAACCTGTCGAATAATCTAATTCGTCGAGGCAAGATTGAAACCACTGAAGCCAGAGCTAAAGCCATAAAACCAGCCGTCGAAAAACTGATTACTTTAGCTAAGAAACAAAACTTATCCAGTCGGCGGCTACTCCTTTCTAAAACGCATGATCCTAAAATAACCAAAAAACTCTATGAAGAACTTGCTCCGCGCTATCTTTCCCGCCCTGGCGGATATCTTAGAATTATTAAATTAAGCAAAGCCCGAAAAAGAGACGGAACAATATTAACCACCATCGAATTTGTCTAAAATGGATTTTCATATTGACGCTAAAAATCAAAAATTCGGCCGCTTGTCTACAGAAATTGTCGCCGTTCTTCAAGGGAAAAAAACTCCCGCCTATAACCCGCGTCTCGTTGGCTCGGATAAAGTTTTTCTCAAAAACTATCATTCTCTAGTCTTGACCGGCCGTAAATTCAAAACAAAGCTCTACCACCGTCACACCGGTTATGTTGGCCATATCAAAACCCAAACTTTTGAACAAGCCTTTACCAAAGATCCGAAGAGAGTTATCCGCGAAGCCGTTCGGCATATGTTGCCAAAGAATTTCTTAAGCCAGCACCGTCTCAAAAATTTAATTTTCGTTGAAGATAAAATTTAAGCATGATAAACAAAACCGAACCCAAAATTACAAAACCCCATTCTCCGAAAGTGAAAAAAGAAGACTCGCCGAAAGCGCATTTATTGGAGAGGCACATTGAAGGTATCGGCCGCCGCAAGACAGCCGTCGCGCGAGTCCGGATATCAAAAGGGTCCGGTAAGGTTACTGTAAACAGTAAAGAGATTGGAGGATATTTTCAATTGCCAGAGCTTCGGGAAAAGGCCCTCTCTTCAATTACCAACCTTAAACTTGGAAATCCTATGAATATCAGTATCCACGTCTCTGGCGGGGGATTAAAGGCCCAAGCCGAGGCTATCAGGCACGGATTGGCTCGAGCTCTGGTAATCTTTGACGGCGACCTAAAAAAGAGGTTGCGCCAATTTGGTTTTCTTACCCGTGATTCGAGAATGGTTGAGCGCAAAAAATTTGGCCTCAAAAAAGCCAGGCGTGCCCCACAATGGAAAAAGCGATAGCTTTTTACAATTGTGGGCGAGGGGTGGGTCGGAGGGGAAGCTTTGGGTCCCCTCCGTGTAGGAATGAGCGTAGCGGATTCAAAACCGAGGGTTTTGAAGGAGTGCTAACGACGCCACAATGGAAAAAAAGATAAACAAAATCCTCTTTTATTTTTGTGGTTTTTAAATATTATTAATTGGGTTATTCCAGTATAAAATTGGCGTAGACTATTAGGTATTGTTACTCGCATGAAGAAGACAATCACAATTTCTTTGATTTCAATTTTAGGTCTGCACCTTCTTGGTATCGTCTACGATTTATATCACGTGATTTGGTGGTACGACATTCCCATGCATATATTAGGCGGCGCTTGGGTTGCTCTCTTTTTTTTTCATTTCTTCTACCAAACTTGGCACGTCGTCGATTTAAGAAAAATTCTTTTTACTCTCATTATCACCTTAGGATTTGTCGCGCTCGTAGGCGTTTTGTGGGAATTTTATGAATATCTTTCCGATGTTTATCTCCTCAAAATTCACCCCCTCGGCTATGCCCCTAACCCCCTTACTCTCCCCGATACACTAAAAGATTTATTAGATGATTTAATCGGTGGGGCAGTAGCATCGCTCATCCTACTTTTTCGTATCAAGAAAACTTAACTCATAATAATACATAATAATAAGGGTTAAGACGTGAACTCTAGCGCTTTTCGGAACACTATTACGCGCCGGCCTTTCGTCAAGGTTTAGTGTGGATAAGTAGTGGATTAACCGTAGAGTATTTTTCTATATTTTACTAAGCTTCCGGCGGTCCAGGACGACTTCGGCTATCTTTTAGTATGTTTAGAGATGAAGGGAACTGATAATTATGCTATTATTCAAATAGAGTCCCGCCCAAGATTCCGGATCGAATAATCAAATCAGGGAGGGGAAACGAGCTTGGATTCGCTGGTCCGTCCGGGAATCAAAGTTGACCCCACCCACCTATAATTCGCCGGGATAATCTTCGCGGGATTCAAGTTATTTGCCGCTTAAGGGCGGTTTTTTTGTTTGAAAAAATTTTTTATTTGGGCTATGGCTTGGTCTCTATATTTCTTATTTTTAATAATTGGAATAAGGGTCGGCGAAACGGATAAGATTAAAATCACGGCGATTATCGGTAAAATGTAATACTCAATATTCGGCACCTTTTTTCCTAAATAAAATCCAAGTGTGATTAAACTTGCCGACCAAAGCCCCCCCCCTACCAAATTATAAAAAAGAAAACTGCCATAGCGCATCTTTCCAACCCCGGCAAGAATCGGAGCGAAAGTTCTAACTACAGGCATAAACCTCGCCAGGATAATGGTCTTTCCTCCGTGCTTCTTATAAAAATTTTCCGCCCGCTCCAGGTGGCTTTTATGGAAAATAATCGAATCTTCTTTTTTAAAAATTGCCGGTCCAACCTTGCGTCCGAAAGCATAACCAAAACTGTCTCCTAAAACCGCCGCTAAAAAAGTTAGTCCCAAAAGGGGCCAGTAATGAAGTAAGCCCTGAGAAGCTAGAAATCCGGAAGTAAAGAGTAATGTATCACCCGGCAGGAAAAAACCGATAAACAAACCGGATTCAGCAAACGCTATCGCAAAAATACCCAAATAACCGATTGCTTGGATGAAAGTTGTAAGGTCAAACATAAGAATTGTCGGAGCGCCGAGAATCGAACTCGGACTACATGCACCCCATGCATGCGTACTACCACTATACTACGCTCCGAAAATTTTAGTACCGAGACCAATAGCACGCTTGCCCCGTACTAAACTTCGACTTTTTGCGCTACCTTTAGGTTGTCGAAGTTTTAGTATCGGGGTACTGCCGGTATACTACAGCCCGTTAGAAAACCAGTAATTCTTATTTAGGCTTTGGCTTTTCGGCTAAGATTTCTAATACATCGAGTGCAGGCCAAAACCCGCTTGCCATTAGGCAGCTTAGTCATTTGAAGATTTGGGTATTTTCGAGAGCGATTTACAGGGTTATAATGACCGCGAAGCAATTTTCGCGTTCCCATCATAGCCGAACTCTTCTCGCAGATTGTGCACTGTCTCATGTCTTTGATTAGGTGTTAGGTTATAGGTTTTGGGTGGTAGTAATCTATCAAATTATCAAAAATTAATCAAGCTCACCCCCAATTCAATTTTTAATATGGTATTTAACTTCGCTAAGGAAACCGTCTCGCAGGCCGAAGCGGGCACGGATCCTGAGCTTGTCGAAGGAGAGCGAGGCCGAGAGCGAGCGCAAATTCATCGCTGGGGAATTTGATAGCGTGTTTTCGTGCGAAGTTAAAACACTACTCCGTTTTCACCTTTAGCTTCTTGGATTTTTTCCTATTCAACTTTGGTAAGTGAAGCGACAAAATTCCATTCTTGAAAGTCACCTTAGCTTCTTCCGGGTCAACTTCCTGAGGCAATATAATTGATCGTGAAAATTTACCCCAATAGCATTCCTGATAAATATAATCTTCATCCTTAACTTGTTTTTCTCTTCGCCTCCGGCCGATAATTGAAACCGAGTCGGTAGTCACGTTGATATCTAAATCATCCGGGCTTACTCCTGCCACCGCTGACTCAATGACAATTTCGGTTGGTGTCTGAAAAACATCAATCGTTAGTTGACCCTCCGGTTCTGAGTCGTCATCCTCAATTACTTTTTTCAAACTAAACTTTGTCCGACCAGCCACACTGTTGGCTTTTGCTAGCTCCACTTGTGGTTCGCTTCCTTCTTCTCCCTCTTCTAAAACTTCTTCATCTTCTATATTTGGCATATTTATTTTTTATACTCGCGACTTTTAAATAGATCTGTTTTTTAATTTCTCAAAATCTCCGATTACCAGAAATCCTACTACAAAAAGCAAAACTACCGTATAAATTCTATCGTCAAAGTTAATTATAAGATAATTGAAAAAAGCGTGCAAGATAGTGGCTAGCGCCAATCCCCAAATAAGAAATCGCTTACTTTCAAAATTTCTAATACTCCTTGCCCAATAATACCCCACAATCCCCGAAGCTAAAGTGTGGAGTAGGGTAGCACCTATGAATCTTACTGAAATAGTCCTAAAGGCGTCATACACCGTCGCTACCCCGGTTGATATCACCTCCGGACTAAGAATTTTTTGGCTTACTGCCAGATTTTCAACAGTCGCAAATCCAAGTGCCGCCACTACCATATAAATCATGGCGTCTACTGGTTCGTCAAAATTAGCGTTTCGGACGGCTATCGTGTAGGCCGCCCCGAATTTTAACACCTCCTCGATTAACGCGAGAATTATAATTAAAATGATGCCATAAAAAGGTTTCAAGCTTTGAATTGCTGTATCTAAATCAACACTACAATCTTTAAATCCAAAAAGACCAGTGAAAGTAGTACATTGGAAAACAAAAGCCAAGAGAGTAACCAAAGCTCCTCCAAAAAAAACAAATGCGATTAATCTTTTCGGCTCCGGATGCAGATCTTCCCGCAGATAGAAAAGAAGCCAAGCGAATCCCGGCAAGAGCCCAAGGAATATTGCAAGAAGTGCCATATCGATATAATTATGATACCAATATACTAATTTTACGAATAGCGCTAATCATACAAATTCGCATTATTCGTATCATTAGCACGCATTCGTATATTTGTATCGCGTGCTTACCATTTTTCAACTATTAACATCTTCTCAGGTCTGAACTTCTGAAAAATTTCTTCAGTCACATAAGGCATAAACGGATGAAGCATTTTTAGCGACTCAATTAAAATTGTTTCAAGTTTGAAATACGCCGCTTCGGCATCCTTTGAATTCCCGCCACTTAGTCGCGGTTTTGATGCTTCAATAATCTTGTCGGCAAATGTATGCCAAACATAATGATAAATTTTTCCCCCCGCCAAATGAAATTCAAATTTTTCGATATGTTTTGTCACTTGAGATTGAATCTTCTTAAGTTGAGCCAGATCCTTCTCGTCTTCTTTGCTAAGCACCAAACCCCTCCGACTCTTTCCGTGTTTTTCTGCGTTTAGTCCGCGTTCGTCTGCGGCCATGAGAACAAACCGCGCCACATTCCATATCTTCGTTGCGAAATTTCTGTATCCCCGAATCTTATCCTCGGAAATTACAATGTCATTACCGGCTGTATTTCCCACGACAAGAGCCATTCTAACCGCATCCGTTCCATATATATCAGCCACGCCAAGCGGATCAATCACATTTCCTTTCGATTTCGACATTTTTTGCCGGTCCTTGTCCCGCACCAATCCATGAAGATAAACATCTTTAAACGGCACCTTGCCGGTTCGGTAAAGTCCAAGCATCACCATCCTCGCCACCCAGAAAAACAAAATATCGTATCCCGTTTCCATCACATCCGTCGGATAAAATGTTTCGAAGTCGCTCCTAATTTTTAACTTCTGATTTTTAACTTTTGACTTTGAGCTACCCGACTTCAGGAGGGTAGCGAACGGCCACTGCCCCGACGAAAACCAGGTGTCAAACACATCCGGGTCTTGCTCGTATAAATCGCCGCCGCACTTATTGCATCTCTCGCTTATATCAAGCTCAATAAAGCCCGTGTTTTCCAAACCGCGTATATCCATTGCTTCGTCTGGCGAGAGATTTCTTATCCTCTTCCTTAGCATCCTTATCACGCCTCCATGTGTCACTATCGCTATATTTCTATGGCTATGAGCGCTTTTGTGGCCGCTAAAAGATTCCCAAACCCTTTTCTCTAGTCCTGCCCAGCTTTCTCCGCCGGCAATATCAAAACTGTAATCTCTCCACATTTTCCACACGTCTTTTCCGTGTTCTTGTTCAATCTCATCTCGAAGTTTTCCTTGCCACTTGCCGACATCTCGCTCTCTTAAATTTTTATCAAAGATTACCTCGGCGCCAGTTTCCTTAGCTATAGCTTCGGCAGTTTGTTTTGATCGGAGTAAATCCGAAGCTATTATTAAATCAATATTATAAGCTTTCAGTTTTTTCGCTATTTCGTGGGCTTGTTTTCTGCCGGCTTCATTAAGAGGAATATCTTCTTTTCCCATCATTCTGAATTCTTTATTCCAATCCGTTTCGCCATGTCGAATAATAAACCACTTCGATTTTATCTTGGCGTTTATTTTTGATTCCCCGCAACTTATACAAAACCACGCCGGAATTCTGATGCCCCAAACAATCTGCCGGGAAATATTCCAGTCTCGGATATTTTTCAGCCAATGAGAATAAACTTTCTCCGATCGTTTCGGATGAATTTTTACCTTTCCGGTTTTTACCGCCTTCATCGCCGGCTCGGCAAGTGGTTTCATTTTTACGAACCACTGCGGGCGTGGGAGCGGCTCAAGCGTGTTCCCGCACTTATAACAAGTCGCCACTTGATGTTTATAGTTCGTCTCTACTTTTTCCAAAATCCCGAGTTCCTGCATCTTGGCGGCAATTTTCTCGCGCGCCTCGGCCACTTTCAGTCCGGCATATTCTCCCACTTCGCCGGTTAATTTCCCCGCCTCATTAATAATAATTTTAAGTCCCGGAATTTCATTTTTGTGTCGTTGCCAAATCTCAAAATCAGTCGCGTCATGCGCTGGTGTTACCTTAACCACCCCCGTGCCAAATTTAGGATCCACCGCCTCGTCGCCTACCACCTTAAATTTCAAAAGCCCCAAAATACCTTTCACTTCAATTTCTTTGCCGATATATTTTGTATACCGTTTATCTTTCGGATTTACCGCCAAAGCCGTATCACCAAATTTTGTTTCAGGCCTTACCGTTGCAAGCGTAAGAGGTCCGTATTTTATGTAATAAAGCGGATCTTCTCGTTCGACATATTTCACCTCCAAATCCGAAAGCGCTGTTCTATGTTTTGGGCACCAATTAATTACCTTTAAATCTCGATAGACCAATCCGTCTTTGTAAAGTTTTTCAAAAGTTTCATAAACCGTTTCAATTATTTTGGGGTCGAGCGTAAAAGTTTCCCTCGACCAATCGCAAGAAGCACCAAGCTTCTTGGTTTGCTCGTACATTTTCTTTTTGTTCTCCTGTGTAAAATCCCAAATTTCCTTCCACAATTCTTCTCGGCTCATAGCGAATCTATTTCGTCCCTCCTTATCTAGTTTCTTGTCAAAAACCACTTGGGTTTCGAATCCAGCATGATCCGCTCCCGGAAGCCAAAGCGTTTTTCTGCCTCGCATCCGCCAAAATCGAATCAAAATATCCTGCAGAGTTAACCCCACCGCATGCCCCATATGCAACAAACCATTGGCATTATTTGGCGGCATAATAATGCAATAGGGTTTGCGCTTATCAGGATTTCCGCCAGAGGCAGATCCGCCTTCGGCGGAAAAAAAACCCGACTTCTCCCAAAGCCTATAGATCCTCTCCTCAACCTCCTTGGTATCGTATCGCGGTTCGAGTTCTTCCGACATTGGCTTAATTCTATTCGATTTTCGCCCCTAACTCCAGTTTTTTCTTTAAATTAAAAGAGGCCGCAGTCAACCCTCGTCGTCCTGCGGCCTCCGTGGAGCAGTCCATAGATCCCTCAAGTAAGGACTGCCGTGTATGGGCCGTCAGAAACAGCCCCTCATTTTTTGCGGTCCCGGATCCCCGAAACCGGAACCGCACACTAGAGAAAACAAGCCCTGTTAGTCCTTCCCTTTTATGAGCCCGCTCTCTCTTACTAAAGAATATATTAACCCCAAAATTATAAAAATCAACCCCAGGCGAAAGTCTTAGTATTAAACCCATTCTCAACAAAAAAGAGGTGCCCGGCATCACCGAAGCACCTCTCGAGTTATGTCCTTCGCCTCTCGTGGTGGGCTAGGACACGGCCTGACCGTCGATCGCGCGGTAGTCGATTCCTTCACTCTGCATCATCGAGGAAGGAGGACTTTCGCTAATCGAAAACCAACCGTGAATCATCGAACCTCCAAAGCGACCCTTGGTTGCTGTTATGAAGACCCAAGATGTCAGAGGATCGCTAATTAAATAATACCAAAACCCCTTTCTAGTTTCAAATTCGTATATCTGTATCAATCCGTATTCTAGTAGCTAACCCCGGAACTAATTTAGGAATTTTGCCCCTCTAAACCATTTCCTAAATTAGTACCGGGGCTAAATCCCCAAATTCCCATTCGCCCGAAGCGGATATTTCTTTTTTCGCAAATACGCCATATATCCCGCCGCGGCAATCATCACCGCGTTGTCGGTATTATATTTCCTCTCCGCCGCCAAAAAATTCACTCCGAATTTTCCGGTCTCTTTTTTTAAAGTCGCTCTCAAAAATTGGTTCGCCGCCACTCCGCCCGATAAAATCACCGCTTGCGCGTCAAATTCCCGAACTGCCTTTATCGTTTTTTTAACCAACACTTCTACCGCCGCCGCCTGAAAACTCGCCGCCACATCCGCCAATAAGCGATCCGAATGACCCGAATTCCACCCGAATGACCCGAATTTTTGGGTGTGCTTTTCGGATAATTCGGATGTATTCGGATTTTTTGGGTCGCGTAGATAATACAAAACTGCAGTTTTTAATCCCGAAAAACTAAAATCGTATTCGCCATCCGGCGAATTGTCGTAAATCATTGGTCGTGGAAATTCAATCGCGCGCGGATTACCCCGCTTAGCTAATCGTTCAATCTCGGGTCCGCCCGGATATGGGAGTCGCAAAAGCCGAGCCACTTTGTCGTATGCTTCGCCCACCGCGTCATCTCTCGTCTCGCCCAAAACCTTCCACGTTTTTAAATCTTTTACCAAAAGTAAGATAGTGTGTCCTCCACTCACGATCAGCGCCACCGCCGGGAAAATTTGTCTTACATCCAACGTCTCACGTCTTACGGTTTTTTGCGGTAGCAAAAAACTATACAAATGCCCCTCGAGGTGATTTACTCCAACTAATTTAAGTTTTTTATTGGTTTTCCGTTCTGCTTTATAAATCTGCTGAGCAAAAGTGATTCCCGTCCAAAGTGCTGGCTCGAGTCCTGGTCCCACCGTCACCGCAATCAAATCCGCTTTCTTGTTGCCAATTTTTTTTAGTAATATAGGCAAATTTTTTAGATGCTCTCTTTTTGCTAAATTTGGCACCACTCCGCCAAACGGCGCGTGGATTTTTATCTGCGACGCCACCGAGCTTTTTAAAATTTTAAATTTCGGCGACTTTAAACCGCCCTCGGCTTCAATCAAAGCCACCCCCGTCTCATCGCAACTGGTTTCAAAAGCAAGTATTCTCATGAAGTCGTTATTTAATCGTACCCCTCTGTATTTAATTAGTTAAACCAAACAAAATCAAAATTACTAAAACTATTATTGAAATCAACGCCGCCGTTCCGCGAAGGGATTTTTTATAAATCTCAAGTTCTAATTCTCGGTTACCGGGCATAAGCAGAGAGGGGACAAACTCGTCCAGTATTAACCCAAGCCCCAATCCCATCACTCCAACCACCCATAAACTTTTTCCCAAAAACAAGATTAAAAGCGTGCCGGCCAAAACTAAAATTATTCCGTAGTGGATGTGGTGAATTTGTAATCCGGTCTTGGTTCGCAAATACGGTTTATTAAATCTCTTTCTCGCCATCCAAAATAAAAACCTCCAATACAAAACCGGAGCTATAAACGCGATTAAAAAAATTAATATTTCAGGTTCCATTTTTTCTGAACTAGTAGTCCTAAGGGGAATCGAACCCCTATTTACGCCGTGAAAGGGCGTCGTCCTAACCATTAGACGATAGGACCACAACCGACCAAATAGTTACTTTTATCCTCCCTTGGAGGATAAGGTAAATTTATACACTTTTCAAGCTTGGATTTGTAGTATAATTATACAGTAATAATATGTTCCCACTTCTTCTTATTTACGGCGACTGGTCCATCTTTATTTTACGGCTTATTTTAGGAACTATTTTAGTTGTTCATGGCTGGCCGAAAATAAAAGACATCAAAGGCACTTCCACTTGGTTTAACTCAGCCGGGTTCAAGCCGGGCCATATCTGGGCGCCCATCGTGGCGGTAGTTGAGTTTTTTGGCGGATTGTTTTTGATCCTTGGGATTTTAGTTCAGCCCGTCGCCCTCCTTCTTACAATCCAATTCTTAGTTATTCTTATTTGGAAAATTTCTGCCAAACAAAAATTTGTTGGGAATCTAGAACTCGATCTCATTCTCTTCACCGGAATCTTAGTGGCTCTAACCGTCGAGACTAATATCAATCTTCTTAATATGTTTTATTGGTTGGGAATTTTAAAATGACTTCCGGGTAACTATCCGAGCATTTCTGTTATAATTTAAACAATGAATTCTAATTTATTTAAAAAATTAATAAAAAACTCCGACTTAAAAGGATTCACTCTTCTAGAGCTTGTCATCTTTATGGCTATTTTTGCGCTCATTTCCATTTCTTTCGTGGCCGTTCTTATTTCCATTCTTCGTGTTCAAAATCGGGAAACTTCATTAGCCGAAGTAAATCGCCAAAGCCAGTTCGTTCTAACAACTATTCAGCGCTACATCGAGGAATCCAGTCTTATCGAAACTCAAGTTTCAGACACCGCGACCAGTACCCTCATTCTTCGGATGGCGTCGAGCACGGACTATTCCTATTCTCCCAACCCTCCTCCTCTCGGGACATATACCTTCTCTCCTTCTCCCGCCAAAACATTTATCTATCTCGCTAATAACAAAATTTATCTCAAAGAATTCCAGAACGGCGACCCCCAAGCCCTCACCTCCGATAGGGTAGTAGTTGACCAGCTTGATTTCAAAAAACACTACAACCCCGGAGGTCATGACTCTGTGGACATCGTTCTTGCTCTCCACTACAACAGTCCCAATATCCAAAAAAGATTTGCCCAGTTACTCCAAACGTCAGTCGGCAGAATCAACGCCGCCACCTTCGATTCCAACATTATGCCAAGTTCAACTAACCTCAGTATAGGTTCCCAAGGTTATCCATGGAACTCAATCAATGGGATTATTAATTTTTCAAACGGCAATGTCGGCGTCGGTGGCGTCGCAGACGCCAACTATAAACTTTCAATCAATGGTGGCGTCTCCGCGCTCGGCAACCCTAGCTACTTTGCGGGTAGAGTTGGAATTAACTTTGATCCCAACAATCCTGGTCCTAATGGTAACGGCCAACAGCAACTAACAGTTAACGGGAATATCCGCCTTATCAGCGGATCAATTGGAACGGTTTCCTGTAGTTCGGATTATATCGGTACCATCGCCCTCGATTATACTTCTGGAAATACCCGCTTAATTATTTGCACCGTAAAGGGTGGAGTATATAAATGGGCATATATCGTTGCTACCACGACTCAGGACACGAATATGTACTAAAATCCTATCTAAACCTATTCACAACCCCACCCTTTCGTATTCGTCAATTTATGGTTAAAATTAATTAACACTAAAACAAAATCAGTCGAAAAATATTCAAAAATAAATTAGCATTATTCGTATCATTAGTATGCCATTCGCCTGCCCGAACGACCAAAGTCATTCAGCCAGTCCGACAAGCTCGTTCTGGCGGGTCGGGCGGGTATATTGGTATCGCT
>JBBUBW010000019.1:0-3419 GCA_038058095.1 Patescibacteria group bacterium
CTACGCCACAGAGGAGGTTTTCGGCGGGTGGTGCGGTTCAGATTTGAATTCACGGGGTGCTGGGTTGACACTGCCTTTGTATTTGGTTAACATTTATCCCGATGTCCTAAAACAGGTAAAGAACGATAAACTTCTAATACCGGCCTGAGGACAGGTCATTTTTTTACTAAAATAAACCCATTCTAAATCCTAATTTCTATTTCCTAGATTCTATTCAGCATGCCCACCATTCAACAATTAGTTAAGAAAGGGAGAAGCCCCTTAAAAAGCAAAAGCAAATCCCCAGCTTTGTCTTTCTATTTTAATACCTTACAAAATAGACCGGTTAAATCAGAGTCGCCATTTAAAAGGGGAGTCTGCCTTAAAGTTTTTACCACTACTCCCAAGAAACCAAACTCGGCTTTGAGGAAAGTCTGCCGCGTCCGGCTCACTAACGGCTCCGAAGTTACCGCCTACATCCCCGGCGAAGGCCACAACCTTCAGGAACACTCCGTGGTGGTTATAAGAGGCGGAAGAGTGAAAGATTTGCCTGGCGTTCGATATCACGTTGTGCGCGGTGTTTTAGATACCACTGGCGTCGATAAACGAAAACAGCAACGGTCAAAATACGGCGCTAAGCGTCCTAAGTTGAAGTAATTAAGTCATTAATCATAAGTTAATTATCATGCGCAAAAAAAGAGTATATAAAAAATATCACCTCCCCGATCCCAAATATAGCCGAGTCGATATTGGCCGCTTCATTAATTACCTCATGCATGAAGGCAAGAAAAGCACTGCCACGAAAGTTCTCTACTCCGCCTTTGACCAAATCAAAAAAGAAACCGACCAAGACCCCGTTTCCGTTTTTGAAAAAGCCCTCCAAAACGTATCTCCTCTTTTAGAGGTCGCCTCTCGTAGGGTCGGTGGAGCCAACTATCAGGTTCCTCAAGAAGTTTCTCCTACTCGCAGATTTATCTTAGCCACCCGCTGGCTTGTAGCCGCTTCGCGCGCGAAAAAAGGCATGCCTATGTCTAAACGTCTTGCGATCGAACTCATTGCCGCTTCAAAAAACGAAGGCGTTGCGATTAAGAAAAAGCACGACACACACCGCATGGCCGAAGCCAACCGCGCCTTTGCGCACTTCGCCAGAGCGAAAAAGAAAAAATAATCAGGAAGTGTGGATTCAACGATTTTAATCACGAGCAAATTATATGCCCAGAGTTTATCCTATTGAAAAAGTCAGAGACATTGGCATCATCGCCCACATCGACGCCGGTAAAACCACCGTTTCCGAACGGGTTCTTTTTTATACCGGAGTTTCTCATAAAATCGGTGAAGTCCACGAAGGCGATACGGTTATGGATTGGATGGAGCAGGAGCGAGAGCGCGGGATTACCATTACCTCTGCCGCCACCACCGCTTTTTGGGTGCCAACTTATAGGAAAGGGGACAAAGCATTTGAACACCGCATTAACTTAATCGATACTCCCGGCCATATTGACTTCACCGTCGAGGTTAAGCGCTCCTTAAGAGTATTGGACGGAGCCGTTGTTGTTTTCGACGGCGTTGCCGGTGTTGAGCCGCAGTCCGAAACCAACTGGCACTACGCTGATGAATATAACGTGCCGAGAATTTGTTTTATCAATAAACTGGATCGCATGGGCGCGAACTTCGAAAAAAGTTTGGCCTCTATTCACGAACGGCTAACCCTTAACGCCGTGCCCGTTCAAATCCCCATCGGCTCCGAATCAAGTCTCTCTGGAGTCATTGATTTAATCCAGAAAAAAGCTTTCGAATTTCAAGGAGACAAAGGAGAAAAACTTGTTGAGGTCCCTATCCCTGAAAATCTTATGCCGGAAGTGGAAAAAAGACGACACACTCTTATCGAAAAAATTGCTGATACTGATGACCTCATTATGGCCAAATACTTAGATGGCAAAGAAATTACCGAGGATGAAATTAGAAAAACATTAAGAAAAGCCACTATCGATAATAAACTCATTCCTGTTTTCTGCGGCTCGGCCTTAAAAAACAAAGGTGTTCAATTGGTTCTAGACGCCGTAGTTGATTACCTTCCTTCGCCGCTAGATCTTCCTCCAGTAAAAGGCATTGATCCTAAAACCGGCGAAGAAATTTTTCGCAAACCCAGCGACGACGAGCCGTTTACCGCTCTCGCTTTTAAAATTGCCACGGACCCTTATGTCGGCTCCTTAACTTTCTTCCGCAACTACGCCGGAACTATTAAACGAGGGTCCTACATCTTAAACGCCACTAAAGATCAACAAGAGAGAATCGGCCGGATTGTTCGCATGCACGCCAATCAACGGGAAGAAGTGGAAGAAGTTTACACCGGAGAAATCGCGGCTATTGTGGGTTTAAAAGATACCACTACCGGCGATACTCTCTGTGTCCCCGGCAGTTCGATCATCCTTGAAAAAATCATTTTCCCCGAGCCGGTTATTGGAATTCGTATTGAACCCAAAACCAAAGCCGACCAAGAAAAGATGGGTATTGCTTTAAGAAAATTAACCGAAGAAGATCCCACTTTCCGTGTTAGCGGCGATCCCGAAACCGGCGAAACTATTATCTCTGGTATGGGTGAATTACATCTGGAAATCATCGTCGATCGCATGAAGAGGGAATTTAATGTTGAAGCCAATGTTGGTCGTCCTCAGGTTGCCTATAAAGAAACCATCACCGCCAACGCTGAAGCGGAAGGAAAGTATATCCGCCAATCCGGTGGCCGCGGCCAATACGGCCACGTTTGGCTCAAAGTCGCGCCTCTTGAAAAAGGGAAGGGTTTTGTTTTCGTTGACGCGATAAGAGGCGGCGACATCCCCAAAGAATTTATTCCTGCCGTCGGTAAAGGAGTTAAGGAAGCCGTCGACAAAGGAGTCGTCGCTCACTATCCGGTTATTGATGTCGAGGTTACGCTTTTCGACGGCTCTTTCCACGAAGTTGACTCTTCTGAGGCCGCCTTTAAAATTGCCGGCTCGATTGCTTTTCAAGAAGCGGCAAAAAATGCCAAGCCAGTCATCCTTGAGCCAATTATGAAAACCCAAGTCATTATTCCTGCCGACTTTCTAGGAGAAGTAACCGGGGACCTAAACTCCCGTAGAGGAAAAATTGATAGCATTACTGATCGAGCCAATATTAAGGTAATCGATACCAAAGTTCCTTTGTCTGAAATGTTTGGCTATGCCACGCAGCTTCGTTCAATGACACAAGGTCGAGGATCTTTCACTATGGAATTTGATTCCTATGAAACGGTTCCTAAAAACATCGAACAGTTAATTATCGAAGGAAAACGTAAATAATTGTTTTCCGAAGATCCTGAGTATAGTCGAAGATTCGAAGGAAAGAGAAAATAAGATTTTCCACATCTTGTTTTAGGCATACTCATATGGCGGGTTGACCTTTTGATAATCTTCTAGAAATTC
>JBBUBW010000020.1:0-1834 GCA_038058095.1 Patescibacteria group bacterium
TGCCACCTTCATTATTTGATTGGCTTCTTTTTCTGGTAGTTCGTAGAGATTTTCGTAATGTTTAAGAGGAACGACAATTGCATGTCCTGGGTTGTTGCCAACAAATTTAGAGTTAATAACTGCCATTACTAGATCATCGCGGTAGAAGATATCGTCCTGTTTCATCATGGTGTCCCCACTTTCAATACCCTCTACAGCAAGACAAATGGGGCATTTATAATCTTTTGGTGCGTGATTGTACATTATTGTTATTTTATGTAACTTTCTGTACATTCCTGTCACTTTTGGAGCGGGTGAATTTCCTCTGGTCGAACTAACGAATCTAGTTAACCTTCTCAAAGATACCATGTGCGAGACTAAATTGCTTTTTTCGCAAATCCGGCTCCTATATAAATTTGCTTAATATAACTAGTGACCCGACTCCCATTCCCAATCCCACCACTTCAATACCTGTTAATTTTTCTCCAAACATTCCTACTCCAAGAACTACGAAAGTGATTAAAGATAGAACGCTATATATCGCCCCTGAAATTGAAAATTTTGCGTATTTGTAAACAAACACCCACAAAAACGCCGTTGCAGCGTAAATCACAAATCCTAATAAAAATTCTCGATTTAGAAAGAAGTTAATATGATTTCCCGCCTTCTTTAAAAACGAATCTCCCCATACTGTAAAAATCGTTATCGCCAAAACCAACACTAAAACCAAATATTTAGAAGAATTCATAATCTTGGAGCGGGATACGAGAATTGAACTCGTCACTATACCTTGGCAAGGTATCGTTATACCGATTAACTAATCCCGCTTAATGGCTATATTTTACCCTTAAAGCCGCGCAATTTCAAAAGTTATTCTGACGACCTTCTTTTGTGAGTCCTAATTCGGTGACAATTGGCACAAACCAGGTCACATTTACTTATTTCTTCAAGCAGTTTCTTTTTATTGAAGTAGGCTTGGCTTACTAGAGAGCCAATATTTCCTCTTTTAAGATTTTTATCACGGTGGTCGAAGTCCATAACATAAGGCGGGTACTTTTTCCCACAGTCCACGCACGGTTGGTTTTTTAATGAATTTACAAAGTCTCTTTGTGACTTTCGATTTTTTCTATTTCTTTCAACCGCCCGACCAAGCTGAACTCCATGATTGTTGTGGTAGTACGCTTTTCCGCGAATTCGTTGGCATACTTTACAGTGGCTGTAATATTCACCAGCTCTATTACCCTTATGTCGAAGATAGAAATCAGATAATTCTTTTGCTCGGTGACAATTTGAACAAACTTTCACATATTTAGTCTAACATTTTTGTCTGAAAAACAGGGTTGTAGTTTTTGTGCCGAGGGTCAGAGTTGAACTGACATCTGAAGTTTTTCAGACTCCCGCCGTGACCACCTTGGCTACCTCGGCAAGCACGCCTATTATATCAAGTTAACCGGGGCTTTAGCCAGCTATGGCTTCACTTTTCTGGTAGATTGAATTATGGTGGTTGAAATAAAAAGAGGTAAAGAGCTAGGTGCCGGTGAACTTCTGGTCATAAATAACGGTCGTCGACTTGAATTTGGTTCAAAAGATCTGATAGAACCATCAGCTTCGAATGTTAACTGGGAGGCGATCTTCTTTTTACTAAGGGGTGAGAATGAAATTGTGGTTGCTTTTGGAAAACTACACCAGATGAAAGTTGTTTTTCAGGGTCTGGAATATCCGGTATATTGCATTTCTACCTTGGTTTCGTTGGACAAAGGTAAGGGCTATGGGAGGAGTGTTTTGAAAGAGATGGAAAATTATTTACGGACTCAGGAGAAAACGGCGCTTGGTTTTTGCGAAACTGAGTTGCTAT
>JBBUBW010000021.1:0-1116 GCA_038058095.1 Patescibacteria group bacterium
GAGCGCTTGACGCTTTTTTCTTCCACTCCAACCACCTGCCATTTTTTTTCCTCTCCCGCTTTTTTACCCACCTCTACTATTCTATCCGCTTCTTCTTGTGTCTTTGGTTCTTCAACGCAAGTGAAAATCACCTCACCCCCAGAGAGAACTCCGTTCTCTCTTTCCCCCTCCCCTTGGCTAGGGGAGGGGGCTAGGGGGTGAGGTCGCAATGTCGCCGTAATAACCCAATACTCCTCCGGCTTAAAAGCTCTAATTTCGCGCTCGCGCTCCATAATGATCCGCAAGGCGGGGGATTGCACTCGGCCAGCCGAGAGTCCGTATCGCACTTTTTTCCAAATGAGCCCCGACAAATCGTAGCCCACGAGCCGGTCCAAAACCCTCCGCGCTTCCTGGGCCTCCTTTAACTTCATATCAATTTTACGCGGGTGCTCAAATGCTTCTTGCACCGCTTCTTTTGTAATTTCATTATATGTGACTCTCTTTATTTTCTGTTTCGGATTTCGGATTTCGTGCTTCGAATTTCCCAAATTATTATTAATAATTTGGGTGAGGTGCCACGCAATGGCCTCACCCTCCCTGTCCGGGTCGGTTGCCAATATTATTTCGTCCGCTTTTTTGGCCAGCGCTTGAATTTCGCGGACTACTTTTTCTTTGCCTTTGGAGATTTCATAATGGGGAATAAAACCGCCCTCGATATCGATGGCTTTTTTGTTTGACTTAGGCAGGTCGCGAATATGCCCCACGCTCGCCACTACCTTATAATCGCCCCCCAAATATTTACTTATCGTTTTCGACTTGGCCGGCGATTCGACAATAACAAGCTTCATGGGTCTAGATTATCATACTCGATAGCGTTCTGTAAATTTCAGTTTTGTTTTCAAAATCTTTCACTCTAAAACCTTTTGATTCAATACGGTCGCGGATTTGGTCGGACTCGCGCCATCCGTCAGTTGACGGATTTTTTCGCAAGTGGTTGCGCTGTTTTTGCAAGTCCAAAATTTCATCGGGTATTTCTTGAATTTGTTCCGCAAGAACTCTGATATTAAGCCCTAAAATTTTGTCCATTTCATCTATTTCTTCCTTGCCCGCCGTAGCTTTAGCGGAGGAGGGTTGCGA
>JBBUBW010000022.1:0-20866 GCA_038058095.1 Patescibacteria group bacterium
TTCCGCCCGCCGAGCCCAGTCAGTTCCGTTCGGATATTTTCAAACAGACACCGCAAATGAAAGCTTATTATTCTCTTTATTTTCACAACATACAGAAATTTCTTAAACGAAAAAACAAAACCTTCGCCGTTTTAGGCCACCTCCACACTCCCCATCGGGGAGAAAATTTCAAAATTATTGGCAGCTTCCACGACGGCCACGTTTATGAAAATGAAAATATAGTCGCTATAAGCGACGTCCATCTCGGAATCTACGACTACTCTAAAGAAGAAATAGAAAACCTTAAAGCTCTTTTAAACCGGCCCAAAATAAAAATCATTCTCCTAGGCGATTTTTTCGACCTTTTTTACTCAACCCCAAAGAAACTTAAGGAAAATTATTCCGACATCATCGAGTTAATCAAAAAGAAAGAAAAAACGGGGGATATAATTTATATCCGTGGCAACTACGACAAGAACATCACTAAAAATTTAGGTATCCCTTCCGTTCGTGAATACATAGAAAGCAGCACCATTTTCTTCCACGGCCACACTTGCGACCCACTCTACACTCTCTTTCCGTTTAATATCTTCCAATACCTGCGCGCCAAACTTGGTTATAGCCTCTATTGGTTAAGACCTCTGTATCTCAAATTCCACTCATGATAAAATTTTAGTAAAATGGAATTACAAGTTGGGGTTAAGGCGCTTTTGAAAAATAAGGAGGGGAAGTATTTGCTTGTGAGGCGCTCGCTAAAAAAATACCCAGAAGCGCCGGGGGCGGTGTGGGATATTGTTGGCGGCAGGATTGAGGCGGGGACGCCGCTTTTGGAAAATTTAAAACGCGAAATTAGAGAAGAAACTTCGCTTGAAGTTAGAGGTGAAGTGAAATTAATCGGGGCGCAGGATATTTTAAGAGTGCCGGGGCGACACGTGGTACGGCTAACTTATTTAGGCGAGATAGACGGCGAACCGAAAATCAACGAAGAAAACACGGAATGGAAATGGTTTACGATTGAGGAAATGAAAAAAATGAAGCCGGACGAATTGGACCAGTATTTTAAAGAGCTTCTAGATAAAGGACTTTTTGGATAAAAATATGAAAGAACATAAAAACGATCCCCTGCCACCGAACGCTAAACTGATTTTTAAGGGCCAGATTTTTGAAACTTGGCAGTGGGAGCAGAAAATGTTTGATGGGAGCACGGAGATTTTTGAGCGTGTGAAACGACCGAATACGGCGCAGGTGATTGCGACGAAAGGCGATAAAATATTAATTCAAAAGCAAGAACAGCCGGGGAAAAGCGGTCCCTACTATTCCCTCTCGGGTGGGCGGTGCGATAGAGATGAAAACCCCACGCAAGCGGCAAAAAGAGAACTTCTTGAAGAGACGGGATATGTTTCCAATGATTGGGTTTTGTGGCGAGAAGAAACTCCCTTAACGAAAGTGATTTGGACGATTTATACTTTTATTGCTCGGGACTGTAAAAAAGAAAAAGAGCCGCATCTTGATGCGGGAGAAAGAATTGAAAATATCTGGGTAGATTTTGATGAATTTTTAAAAATGGCGGAGGGGATGCTTTTTTATGACCGAGAGTCTTTAGTGATGCTTTTAAGAATGAAAACGGACCCACAAGAAAAAGAGAAGTTTAGGAAATTGATTTTTGGATAAGACAAAACTGTCTTAAATTTTAATGCAGAAAAAAATATACTATTTTGACCACGCGGCAACGACACCAATTCGAAGAGAGGTGCTCGCCGCCATGAACCCTTATTTTTCTAAGGAATTCGGTAATCCTTCAAACCTTTATGAGTTGAGCCGGCGGGCAAAGTCAGCAATAGTAGAAGCGACTAAAAAGATTGCGGATACTCTAGGGTGCCAAACGGAAGAATTTGTTTTTACGGGATCGGCAACGGAGGCAAACAACATCACGATTCAAGGAATTGCGAAGGCAAATAGAGAGAAAGGAAATAAAATTATAATTTCTAATGTCGAACATAAAAGTGTTCTTGCGACTTGCCAAGCTTTGAAAAAAGAAGGATTTGAAATTCAGGAATTGGGAGTAGGAACGGACGGGCTTTTGCGACCGAGCGATCTTGAAAAGGCACTGGATGAAAAAACAATTTTAGTTTCAATTATTTATGCCGACAGCGAGACCGGTTCAACTCAGCCGATAAAAGAATTCTCCAGTATAATCAAAAAATTTAAGGAAGCACACAGGAAAGCGACGCCTTATTTTCATACCGATGCCACCCAAGCAGTGGCGTATTTAGATACAGATGTTAATGAGTTGGGGGTGGATCTTATAACTTTATCAGCCCACAAGATTTACGGGCCAAAAGGCGTGGGCGGACTTTTTGTGAGAAAAGGCGTGGAAATTTCTCCGCTTATTTTTGGCGGAGGACCGAGAGGAAAGCTTAGGGCAGGGACGGAAAATGTCTCGGGGATAGTAGGTTTTGGCGAGGCGGTAAGACTTATTAAATCTGAAAAAGAAACCAAATCGAAACAAATTAAGTTTTTGCGAGACAAACTAGAGAAAGGAATTTTTGAAAGTATTCCTAAAGTGGTGCTAAACGGCCACCCGATTAAAAGGCTTCCGAATTTTTTAAACGTTTCTATTTTGGATATTGAGGGAGAAGCGCTACTTCTTCACCTTGATGAAAAAGGGATTTACGTAAGTACTGGTTCGGCTTGCAACTCGGAAAGTTTGGAGCCGTCGTATATACTTACAGCTCTGGGCCGTCCCTATGAATTTATCCACGGGAGTATTAGATTTACGTTAGGCAAGGACACAAAAACGGCGGACGTGGAATATTTGCTCAGAGAATTACCGAAGATTGTAAAAACCTTGCGTCAAATTTCCCCTCTAAACCTAGACCTTAAACAAAAAACCGAGATGTCCCAGCCGAAAGCATTTATTGGCGGGCAAACACCGCATTTTTTACGAAAGAAGGAGTAAAACATAATGAAGAAGAAAATAACAAAACCGCGAAAAATCAGACCGGATGTGGTGAATAAATTTACCGGCAACACTTGGGCTTATTCAAAAGTGGTGAAGAGCCATTTTTTCAAACCGAGAAATTTGCTTTGGGATAATCCAGATGGTAAAAAGTTTGACGCCGAGGGCATCGTTGGCTCCCCTGCCTGCGGAGACGTGATGAGAGTGTGGCTCAATATAGACGCGAAAAAAGACAGGATAAAAGAATTTAAGTGGCGGACTTTCGGTTGCGCGAGCGCCATTGCGGCCACTTCGATGCTTTCGGTAATAATAACGGAACGCGGAGGCATGAAAATTGATAAAGCTATGAAGATCTTGCCCCAAGATATTATGAAGCGACTAGGAGGATTGCCTGATAGGAAAATTCACTGCTCGGTTTTGGGAGACAAGGCGCTTAGAGCGGCAATCAACGATTGGTTTAAGAAAACTAATCAAAATGAGAGAATAGCGGTGGAGGGAACAAAAGTTTTGGACCCGAATACAAAAGTGACCGAGGCTGACATTGAAGAGGCGGTGCTTGAGGGAGCGGTAACTCTGGAGGCGGTGCAAAAAAGAACGAAGGTTGGGATCGGCTATCCGGAATGTTTGCCGGCGGTTGAAGAATTAATTCGTTTTTATAAAGAAAAATATTTTGGCCGGGAAAAATAATCTATGGAAGAAAAAGTTGAAGTAATTTTAAAAAAAGTGAGGCCTTTTATCCAGCTCCATGGCGGGGATGTGAATTTAGTCGGAATAAAAAAGGGAGTAGTAACACTAAGGGTTGAGGGAGTGTGCGTGGATTGTCCTTTGGCGGATTTAACTTATAATAAGATGGTCGGGAACTTAATTAAAGAAGAAGTTCCGGGAATAAAAAAGGTCATTTTAATTTAAAATTTATGGCAAATCAAAAAGAATACATTAGAAATAGGGCTGATTCTAAAATCGGGAAAATAGTCGTTGATAGAGATCTTTGCATAGGGGCGGCATCGTGCATAGCGGTTTCGAGCACAACGTTTGAGCTAGATAATGAAAATAAGGCGATTGTTATAGGGGGAGACGCGGTTGATGACGCAACTCTTATAATGGCGGCAGAATCGTGTCCTACGAAAGCAATAATATTGTTCGACAAAGAGGGTAAACAGGTTTTCCCTAAATAATTTTAGGAATTGGTTTTATGGAGAAATATAAATACCTTATTGCGGGAGGGGGCGTGGCGGGAGCAACGGCAGCGGAAACTATCCGAGGGCGCGATTCGGAAGGCTCGATTGCTATCGTAAACGAAGAGCCGTATATGCTTTATTCGCGGGTAATGCTTTCGAAGCCAAACTTTTTTTTGGGTCAAATTCCTTTTGAGAGCATATGGCTTAAAGGAAAAGAGTGGTATGAAAAAAATCGCGTGGTTTTTATGGGCGCGAAAAAACTTGAGAAGCTGGAAACGGGAAGAAAATTGGCTACACTTTCAGACGGGACTCAAATTGAATACGATAAATTATTACTAGCGACCGGCGTTTGCACTCGAGAGTGGCAAGTGGCGGGGGCTGACAAAAAAGGGGTTTTTTATTTGCGGACACTAGAGGACGGCAAAAAAATTATTGAGGCGGTAAAGACCGGAAAACGCGCGATAGTAATAGGAGGCGGATTTATCGGTTTTGAAATGGCTGATATGCTCCACTTAGCGGGATTGGACGTGACAATGGTTATTCGGGAAAATTATTTTTGGGAACCTTTGCTCAATGAAGCATCCGGGCGGATGATTGAGAAAGCGATGACAGAAAACGGTGTAAAAATTCTTTACAATTTACTGGTAAATGAGGTTTTAGGCAACGAAGAAGTGAAAGGAGTTTTATTGAGTAACGGGACACGGCTTGACTGCGATATGATTATTTGCGGCATTGGCGCGGAGTGCCATACGGATTGGATAAAAAGTATAGGGCTAAATGTTAATCGGGGAATTTTGGCAAACGAATATTTAGAAACTAATTTGCCGGACATTTGGACGGCAGGAGATACAGCAGAATTTAAAGATCTTATATTAGATGAAACGGTCCAGATTGGGAATTGGGTAAACGCGAGAGAGCAAGGACGAATTGCCGCCATTAATATGACGGGAGAGAGGAAGCCATTTAAATTTGTTTCCTTTTATACCACGCAAGGTATGGGAGTCACAATCGCTTTTGTGGGCGATGTGCGGATGGGACCAGATCGCATTGTAATTCAGCGAGGCTCTCCGGAGATAAATTCTTATGGGAGAATCATAATACTAGATAAAGGATCTCGAAAAGAGGTGGAAGGAGCCACATTTATCAACCGAACAAAAGAGATGGGGTCAGTGGCGAAACTGATTGAGTCAAATATGGACGTCTCTAATAAAACGAAGGAATTGGGAGATCCGAATTTTGATTTAAAATTATTACTTCCCGCTATATAAAAACGCTAATCCAAAATTATACGCGCGTCGATTACTTCGACGCTTTTTTGAGTAGCCATAATCGGGTTTAGGTCAATTTCGCTTATTTCGGGATGAGCTAGAGATAAACGAGAAACCGCTATAATAAGTTTCTTTATTTTTTGAATATCGACAGGCCTTTCGCCGCGGAGGCCATGAAGAATAGGGAATCCTTTTATTTCTTCGATCATTTCGCTGGCGCTCGCCTCGCTTACAGGAGCCAATCGCATTGAAATATCTTTCAGGGCTTCCACAAAGATTCCGCCAAGACCAAAAACAATAACCGGGCCAAAGACAGGATCACGCTTCATGCCGATAATAATTTCCTTGCCGGAAGACATTGGCTGCAAGACTATACCGTCGATATGGGCGGCCGGGGATTTCTTTTTAACGCTTTTTGTAATTTCATCCCACGCTTTTAAAACTTCATTTGCAGTTTTAAGGCCGAGCCGGACTCCCCCAACGTCGGTTTTGTGAATAACATCTTTCGAGACGACCTTCATGGCAAGGGGGTATTTACGGGATTGCTTTATAAATTTTTCTAAATCTTTTTTGGAACTGATAAGGGTGCCTTCGAGCTTTATGCCGTAGCTTCGGAATAATTTTTCCATCGCTTTATAGGCAGCCATTTTTGGGGGCACATTTTTAGCGACTGGATGGGGTAGGGTCTTTTTTCTATTCCCCTTGGAAACACCGAAGGCGTCAAGCGCTTCCACAATGTCTTTAGGAAATTCGAAATCAGTAAGTTCGTGAACTTTCAAGATACGCTTACCTGCCTCAACAAATCCTCCGCCAAAAAATATAGGGAGGATGGTTTTCTTGGAGGCGGCCGAAATGATGATTTCCGCGGTAGCTTCTACTTCCGTCATCATTTGGGGTGTGAGTATTAGGATTATGCCATCAATGTTTTTTTCATTAACGAGAATATTCAAAGCACTCCCGAAGCGGGAGCTTAAAGCATCACCTAAAATATCTACGGGATTTCCCGTGGCGGCCATAGGCGGCAGAACGGAGGCAAGGGCCTGTTTAGTTTTAGTTGATAATTCGGCAAGCTCTAGCGATTCCGATAAATCAATAAGATCGGCGGTGACGATTGAGGGCCCGCCGCCGTTGGTTAAAATAAGAAGTTTCTTGAGCGGTGAGAAAACCCCAATATGGAAAAGTTTAGCGAAAGTGAAAAGTTCACGGATAGACTCAACAGTAACGGCGCCAGCCGATTTGCACGCGGTAAGAAAAATTGCGTCATCCGGAGCCAGCGAGCCTGTATGAGAAGCAACTGCCGCTTGTCCCCTTTCGCTCCTGCCGGCTTTTAAAATAACTACGGGTTTTTGCTTGGTGAGATTTTTTACCAGCTGAATAAATTTTTCCCCGTCCGTAACTTTTTCAAGATAAACAAGTACAGCTTTAGTGCTTTTGTCCTTAGCTAAATATTTAAAAAACTCTAGCTCGGTTAAACCCGCTTCGTTGCCTAGGCTAATAAATTTTGAAAAGCCGATTCCTTGAGAGATTGCCCAGTCAAGTATGGCTGATCCTAAGGCGCCAGATTGAGACACGAAACCAATATGCCCAGGGAGGGGGGCGCGAGTGGCGAAAGAGGCATTTAAGTCAGATTCAGAATTGATTACCCCAAGACAGTTTGGCCCAAGAAGGGTAATTTTGTATTTTTTAGCGATGGATTTTATTTTTTCTTCCAGCGCCTTCCCATCCGCTCCCGCTTCTTTGAAACCGGCGGAAATGATAATTACAAAGGGAATGTGTTTCTTGCCACAATCAGTGAGAACTTGAGGAACAATGTCGGCTCTTACGGTGATTAAAGCTAGATCGATCACGGCTGGAATATTTAGGACAGACGGATAAGCTTTGAGTCCTAAAACTTCTTGAGCAGAAATGGTGACCGGATAAATATCTCTTTTTTTATTTTGAATAAGATTATAAAGCAGGGCGTAGCCGACTTTGCTTTTGTCGGGAGTGGCGCCGATTACAGCAACAGATTTTGGGTCAAAAAGTTTTTCGAGAGACATTTATTTATTAAGTTCTTCTTCAAAGGTAGGTTTTTCTACTTGGTAAAAAATGCCGAGGGGAGTTTTTCCTCCGCCCTCCATAACTTTAGCGATGGCGGCCGAGAGGTCATTTTTCGGGAATGAATCATCTAGCCAATAAACGCGTTCTTTATAGTGGTCGCGGGTGTCGAAAAAAGTGATGCAGGGTTGGATGATTGAGACAAATGAAAATCCTTTGTGCACCATTGCGGAGAGCATAATACGCTTCGTCCCCGCGATATCGCCGGCAAAGGTTTGAGCGACAAAGGTGGCGCCAGAAGAAAGCATGATAAGAAGCGGGTTGAATGGTTCTTCAATACTGCCGAAGGGGGTGGACTTGCCTTTAAATCCTTTAGGAGTGGTGGGCGTGGCTTGGCCGGTGGTTAAGGCAAAAATCTGGTTGTCGTGGATGAAAAGATTGATATCGGAATTCCGGCGAGCGGCATGGATAAAATGTTCGATCCCCTCGTCATAAGTGTCGGCGTCGCCGGAGAACCCAACGACAGTGAGGGACGGATTAGCGGATTTAACACCAGTCATAGTCGGAATGACGCGGCCATGAAGAGAAGTAAATGAGTTTACGTTTAAATAATCAGTAATTTTCCCGTGACAGCCAATACCAGACAAAGCAACGAGATTCTCGGGTTTTAATTTTCCGCCGGCTACAAGTTCAGTTACCGCCTGGCGGAAAGCGACAAGAATTTGGGAGTTGGGGCAACCGGGGCACCACGTTATTTTGGCATTTGTGCTTAAATTTAGATCCATTATATTTAAATTAATTTATTTAAAGTTTCGGCCAGTTCTAATGGGTCAAAGGGAGCGGAATCGTAGCGAAGAATGGAATTTGTAACTTCAATGCCGGTTTTTTCACGTATAAGTCCGGCGAGCTGGCCGTTGTGATTGCTTTCTATGTTGATTATTTTTTTCGCGCCTTTTAGATTTTTGGAGACACTCGCGACGTCAAATGGCTCAAGCCACAAAATCTGTAAAATTTTTACCGTTTTTTTAAAATATTTTGCCGCTTCGAGTAGAACGGTTTTAGTGGACCCCCAGAAAACGATAACGTTTTTGCTTTTTGGATCGCCATAAGTTTTTACGGTTTCAAAATTTTTAAACTCTTTGGCGAGAGATGCATACTTTGCGAATCGTTTTTCTTGCATAGCTTTGATTGTCGGAATTTCCTCGGTAGTGATTCCGCCCTCGTCGTGTTCGTAGCTGTCGAATTTAACTACGGCGTTTGGCGTGCCAGGAAAAGCCAGAGGTGAAACGCCGTCCTTAGACAAGGCATAGCGTTTATAGGAAGAATCCACAGAAATTAAAATTTTTCCTTTTTCAATCATCACTGATTTTGGATTAATAGTGCTGGTCGTCATATTTTCAGAAACGTGCTTATCCAGCAGAACAATAGCCGGCAGTTGATACTTCCAGGCGAGATTTAGAGCATCGGCGCCGGCACGAAAAGATTCTTCCGGATCGCCGGGGGCGATCACAATCCTAGGAAATTCACCGTGGCCGGCATGAAGAACAAAACGCAAATCCGACTGGCTGGAATGGGTGGGGACACCGGTGGCAGGAGCGTGTCGCTGGGAAACAGCGACAACAAGAGGGACTTCCGCCATGCCGGCCAAACTGAAAGCTTCCTGCATGAGCGCAAATCCCCCGCCGGCAGTGCCGACAGCTACGCGCTCTCCCGCGTAAGCCATGCCTAACGCCATATTAATCGAGGAAATTTCGTTTTCGGGATGGATGACTTTTATTTTGAAATTGCGCTCTTGGCTCGCTAGAAAATGGAGAATGGAAGACGAGGGAGTCATAGGATATGAGACATAGGTGTTTAAGCCGGCGGCAACAAGCCCGCGGGCAACAGCGGTGTTCCCATCAATAAATTCCGCGGTTGGAGAATTGATAAGTTCATGAGCGATAAGATTGGAATGTTTAATATTAAGTTTTTCAAGATGCTTGTAGCCCATTTCGGCTAAGAGAATATTCGTCTCCGGACTCTTGGCACGGAAAATTTCATTAAAAATTTTAGTCATATTGCCGAGAGGTAAATCAAGCAGATAACAAAGAGCTCCCAAGGCGACCGAGGAACGGGTAATTGACGGGGCTTTTATGTTGGTTATAAATTCGGTGAGCGGAAGTGAAATAGCGTTTTCTCCAAGCGCTTTTTTATCTTCGTCATCAAAGTTTTCGGCGAAAACGATAGCGTTTTTATTTAGTTCGCCTAAATGACGTTTGATGGATTCTTCGTTTAGGGCGATCAGCACATCAAGTTTTTTGTAGTCGTAGAATATTTTTTCTTTAGAAAAACTTAGGCGGGAGTAATTATGCCCCCCACGAATAAGAGACGGGTATTTAAAAGAAAAATGCGTCTTGAGACCAACGTCGTTTAGAAGAATACCGAGATTGCTGCCGGCTTCGCGAATACCGTCTCCAGCGGCTCCGCCAATGCCAACGGTCATAATGGGTTTGATTTGCTTGGCCATCTTAAGGAAAATTATATCATTTTAAGGCCGTTTATAACTATTTTTAGTGGACAAATAACCGGAGCGGTATGGTATTATATTGGGGTATAAAAAATGGCTGAAATTGAATCGCAATCAACTCAGGCGGATAAAAAAATCAAAATAGGGTGGTTTTCATTTTCGTGCTGCGAAGATAACACCATCGTAATGACCGAAGTGATGAACGACCACTGGCAAGAATGGAAAAAGATGTTTGATTTCAGGCACGCCAGAGTCTTGAAGTCAAAAAATATAATGGACGAATTTGATATCGCTTTTATTGAAGGCGCGATTGCATCACCCGAACACGAAAAAAAACTTAAAGATATCAGAGGGCGATCAAAAAAACTAGTGGCAGTGGGCGCCTGCGCGATAGTGGGCTTGCCAGCGGGACAGAGAAATTCCTTCACTCCGGAACAAAAAGCGTCGATTGATTTCCTTACGGCTCGTTTTGGAGCGCTCGAGAAGGTGCTGAGAGTAGCGGACGTGGTGGCGGTGGACGAAGAGATTCCTGGCTGCCCGATGGACCCGAAAGTTTTTTTGGATAAGGTTAATAAATTAGTGGCAGAATTAAAACAAACATCTTAAAAAAATCCATGCATACTTTTGATCTCTCAATGGAGAACATCACAAAAATCGAGGGGGCAGCCTCTCTTTTTGTGCGAGTAGAAGAGGATAAAGTGAAGGAAGTAAAATTTGAAACGGTGGAATATAAGCGTTTTTTCACCGAGGCCCTAAAAGGCAAATCGGTTATGGCAGTGCCGGCGCATTTGGCTCGGATTTGCGGAACTTGCTCCAACGCCCACATTATGTGCGCGATTGAGGCCTGCGAGAGCGCGCTTGGCATCACGCCCTCGGAACAAACTATGACACTAAGGGCGCTTACAATGCACGGACTTATAATCCGCGATCACGCGCTTCATTTGTATCTTTTTTCCATGCCGGATGTTTACGGGAAAGACGCTTTTTTGGAGTTTGATGAAAATATCCCCGAGGAGCACCAGCTTTTACACGATGGATTTGAAGTAAAAGCGGCTGGAAATTTTTTAGCTACACTCGTTGCGGGAAGAAGCGTCCACGCAACTTATCCGACAATCGGCGGGTTTTTGCATTTTCCAGATAAGGAAGGAGTCCAAGAGGCCGTTAAAAAATTAGAAGCTGCCCGTCCTGCGGTGTTAAGGATAATTGAGGTATTCAGAAAAGCGCCTTTTCATTTTGACCGGAAAACTCAATATATAGCGCTCGTGCCAAAAACAAGTTACGGCTACATAAATGGAGAAATTGAGACGAGTAAGGGGGAGACTTATGGGGAAGAAAAATTTAGAGATCATTTGGAACATGTGGTTTTGCCTTATTCACAGGCCTCGGCGTACCAATATGAAGGCGAGGGATATATGGTGGGGGCGTTGGCCAGGTTAAATTTAGCCAAAGACAAACTACACCCTAAAACAAAGGAATCCCTAGGAGAGCTTTTAAATCTTTTCCCATCGACCGATATTTTTTACAACAATTTAGCCCAGGCAATTGAAATTCTTCATTCAGTTGATGAATCGATTGATTTACTGACACATAAAACTTTTGTGGCGGAACCTGTTATAAAAGCGCCGTATCGAGAGGCGATGGGGGTGGGAGTGATTGAGGCACCCAGAGGCACGCTCTACCACAAGATATCTCTTGGCGCGGATGGAATAATTAAGGATGGAGAAGTGATTGTGCCAACCGGGCAAAACCAAATAAATATCGAGCGCGATGTTGCTATTTTAGTTCAAAATCTTTTGCCAACAACGGAAAAAGAGAAAATAGAATTCGAAATCGAAAAACTAATCCGAGCTTATGACCCGTGCATGAGTTGCGCGGCGCACTTTCTTAAAGTTAACTGGAAAGAAGCGTAGTTCTTATTTCTTGAATAACCTTATCTACTTCGAGAATCGGCGGGAGGCCGATGATTTTTATTTTCTTTAGTTTTCCGAGTTTTTGAAGATAGAGCAAATTAGTAAAAGCGTCGAAGTCGTGAAGGGATACTCTAGGAGTGGAAGTAAATTGTTTCAGGTCTTCGAAAACGGTGACTTTGTTTATGCCCAAAACGGTATCAATAATTACAAGCTCTTCGGGAATTTCCCATTCTTCATTAGGATCTTTAACTATGAAGCGGTGGCTAGGAAATTGTTTTTTCAGCTCCGGAATAAGTCTTATGGGCAGAGAATCTTCTTTCAAATCGGGATTGCCGAAGATATAGACATCCATAAAATTTTAGAGGGTTTGGTTCGCTAAGGCGATATGACGAAGGGTATACTTTTCAAGCATCTTGGCTTGCTCTGGATTGATTTTTTCACAAGGCACGCTCCAATGGATTGAAACAATGTCTCCGGGCGAGATTTGCTCAATATCATAAGTGGCTTCCAGCCGGCGGGTGATTTTTTTCTTAGTTTCATTGCCTAAAACAAGTTTTCCGTCCAAATAAAGGAGGGGTTTTGAAAGAACGGTAATGGCGGGACCATTCACTTTCAAAACCTTACCCCAGCTGATGCGACATTCGTCCATGCTTTCAAGTGTGTGTTCGCGGTCGAGGTGGCCGGTGCGCTTCCAGATATCCAGCACATGAAAGGAGTGGTGGGGAACAGCTCCTAGGCCTAGCTTGGCGCTGATGACTTCAAATGATTTTTGACCTAGTTTTTTTTTCAGTCCGAGGCCGTCGATTAAATGCTGATAAAATTTCTTTTTCCCGATAGATTCCAATAAATCGCTGCCGATCCAATAAGCCTCGACTACGCGTTCGTCGAATGGATCTTTAATCCCATTAGAATCGGCAATATGGAGAAGATAAGGATACATAGTCTCAAATCCTCTTAAAAGATGTTCTAAGCCGGGATCACTTGCCCCTTCTTTGATATACGATCCGATTTCCTGATTGGCGTCGGGGCCGCAATAGTGGAGACGGTTGGGTCCGAAAGCGTAACGGCTACAGCGCAAGATTCCATTCATCATAATTTTTGTAAAATTTTATTAGACCGCGGTTGAGATGGTTTTATTCGGAGAAGATGGGTGGCGCGAAATTCTGTGCGCGAAGAAAACAACTAAACCAATACCAAGAATATTGAGAAAGGCGGATATGAAATCCTTAAATCCAAAAGCGTGGGTTACGAAAATAGCCGAAAGCACGTTGGTTACCAGCGTAGCGGGAACAAGAAGAGTGGCAACATAGGTTGCGGGCGCGAGTTTTAAGGCGGAGTACCACGAAAGCACGTATCCAAATAGAAGCGCTCCAGCAATAAAAGCGAATACCCACTGGGAACCATTTAAGGCGAAGATCGGAGAGAGACCACCGCGGAAGAAAAGAATAGGTATAAGGAATAGGGATCCTAGAGTCATACGCGCTGCCGCAACGGTGACGCTTGATAAATTACTTAAAACTTTTTTGGCGATAATATTTTCGATCGCCCAAAGAAAAGTGGCGCCGAGGATCATTAGTTCTCCACCATTAAATTTAAAACCAGTAAACCCTCCGATAAAAAAGTTAGCGGCAAAAATGGATCCAACACCAAGCCATTGAAGTCGCGATATTCGTTCCTTGAGAAATGGGTAGGCGAAAAGGAAAATCCAGAGAAAGAGAGTTTTATGGATAAGGGCGCCGTTTATGGCGGTAGTTTTTGTAATCCCGATGAAAAAGAGAGCGAAAGGCAGTGAGCCGCCGATAATGCTAATAGCAAAGAGTTTTATCCATTGCGCTTTTGAAAGAGCTTTTATCTCGGGCCAGCGTTTCAGAACAAGAATTAACCCTATAAGGAAAACGGCGACAATGCCGTTTTTAAGAGTGGTGTAGAGAATGGGATCTTTTAAAACACTCACACCTATTTTCGACACAAATACCGAAACTCCTGAAATAACAGCGGTTAAAATCGCTAAAAAAGTAGCGCGTGATGAAATTTTTTGGTTCATGGTTTTTTCATTTTATCACCTATAAGAGGTAAATCAAATAATTGAGAAATAGGATTTACGTGGTCGAGGCTCGGACGAATCCGAGCCTCGGTTTTTGTGTTGGGTTACCGACGATGAGTTTGATGCTTGCTTTTATGACTATGACCATTGCCAATGCCGTCACCGTTTGAGTTCGGAAGGGATACTCCCCAACGAAACCCGCAGTTGGGACAATGGAATTGATATACGGCTTCCTCCTCTCCTTTACAGAGAATTACTTTCCTGCGATTGCTGTCTCTTTCGAAACGGCCGGTGTTTTTGTAACATAGGCGACAGAGATGGCGGTTCAAGACAAGTTCTCCCTTAGGATTGGTAACCGCAAGGACAGTGCCGGACGGGAAAAGTGGTTTAAATACTCCCGATCCAGAGTGACGAATAACTGTGCTTCCTCTCTCGTCAAAGTTGACTTGGGCAAAATGTATGACCACTTGGCAGATGATTGGGCCGGGACCTAAGCGGCTGGGCGATACATCATCCAAATGGCCAAGTGAGATTTCGGCGCCACCATTCTCTAACCAAGCTGGAATAGGGGTACCTTGGTGGACGAAGACTGTAGCGGTGGAAATCCCTAGCCTACTCATCTCTGTCTCCGGTTAAGGGTTATATTACTTTCAAGGAGCTCTAGTATCTAAGATAATCTTACCCTAAAACATAAAAGGAGATGTGCAAATCTAACGCTTGCGAGGCCTTGCCGCAGCACCATTACCTTTGGTGCTGGATTTCACCTTCCGTAGGGTAGAAAGATTATTAACGGCGAAAGGCTCAACTTTTTTATTTTCTCAAATTCTTGAAGATGGGCGCATATATATCGTCTTTTGGATTGATAAGGAGTTCGTGGCGGATGACTTTATTGGTAAATTCTACGGGCGCTTTTTCGATGATAACGAGGGGCTGGCGTTCGTTTGACTCCCCCATCACCAGCACGGCGGCAGTGGATAAACTGTCGGCAACGTCCACTTGAGAGATTTTAAGCTTTCGGCCGAAGATATCCGGCTTGCCTCGATAATCACGGATGCCTTTAATGCCGGCGTAGCCCAAAGCCACTCCAACAATTCCCGCCCGAAGCGGAAAGAGACGACTGTCGGTGATAATTACGCCAATATTTTTAACTTTATAGAATTTTTTAATTTTTTTGAGAATTTCCGCGGCGGCACCGAAACTATCTTCGGGCAGAAGAATGAGTTTGCCGTTGCCGTTTGATTCATCCACGCCGGCGGAAGCCATCACTAGCCCGTCTTTAATAGTGAGCCAGACGTATTTGGTGTGAAGCGCCCAGTCGCTTTCGGATTTGATAACCTCTTTTTTGGTGTTGGAGTTTTTGATTTCTCGGGTCCGGCCTTCGGAAAGGGCGACAATCTTTGAAGTAATAACCAAAACCGATTTTTCGGGGATATGTTTTACGTGCGCGCGGATAAAATCAAAAAGATTTTCGCCTTCTTTAAAAACTCTGGTTCTAAATGCTCTGACTATCATTTTATTTTGAAATCTGATTTCCCCTACGGGCATCGCCTTTATTTATATTTACTTTAAAGATCCCACCACCAACCCGAATGCCCTTAAGGGAAAATCAGATTCCAGTTTTCGCAGGGGTTGGGTTGGTGCTTGGTTTACCTCGCAAAAGGCGGAGGCCAAGATAGCTAAGCGGAGTGTAGAGCGCGCCCATTACAACTTTGTAAAGCCACCAAGGGATGATGAGCAAAAGAAGAACTTTAGGCGGATAGATACCCAAGAAAGCAATCGTCATAAAAATGGAAGTATCTAAAAGTTGAGACCAAATGTTTGAAAGATTGGAACGTAGCCAGAAGTTTTTCGTACCTAATTTTCGGCGGAAAAAAAAGAAAGCAATTACGTCTTGATATTCCGCAATAATAAAGGCTATTAAAGAGGCAATGGCAATACGGGCAGAGATACCAAAAACTTGATTATAGCTACCTTTGATCCAGAGAGCACGCTCGCCCCATGGCATAATGGTTGAAATTAAAGAGAAAATAAGAAAAAGAAGGATACTTAAAAAACCAGCCAATATGAAACGGCGAGCCATTTTTTTGCCGTAAACTTCGCCGATAACATCTGTCATTAAAAAAACGAATGGGAAAAAGAAGACGGAAACTGACAGTTGGCCGCCGAATAAAAAAGGCATCAGTTTTACGCCTAATGTGTTGGAAGCGAAGATTGAAGCAATGTAAACAGTGAGAGCGACGACGAGTTTCGAGTCGAATTTTTCCTCTTGTTTTTGATCCATTGGGAGTTATTGTAAACCCTAGCTTAATTTGAAACAAGTTTTGTGTGGTAGAACTTGCGGTTGAGAAAGAAAACGGTGACGAGATAGGCAGAGGTGATGGCGGCGATGGTTCCGAGAACACTAAGCGGGATAGCAGAAAAACCAAAGAGGAAACCAAACGCGGAAAGGGCGATGGCGCAGGCGACAGCTACGACGAATAAGGTGCTCATCACGAGAAGCCGACTTGGGACGCTTTCTTTAAACGGCATCCGGCGAGTGCGGATGAAATAAACCACGAACACTTGAGTGGCCATGGATTCAATAAACCATCCGGCCTGAAATTGAGCTGCGGGAAGATGGAAAACTATAAGCAAAACGAAGAAAGTCATAAAATCATAAACGGAACTGGCGAGACCGAAGACGGCCATATATTTTTGAAGATATTTCACATCCCAGCGGAGGGGTTTTTGAATGTCTTCGGCGTCAACGTGATCCGAGGGGAGAGTGGTTTGAGAAAAATCGTAGAGAAAGTTATTGAGAAGAATTTGGGCTGGTAACATCGGGAGAAAAGGGAGAAAGACGGAACTACCCATCATCGAAAACATATTGCCAAAGTTCGAACTTAAAACCATCTTTAAATATTTGAGTGTGTTTTGAAAAGTTTTTCTCCCCTCTTCCACGCCGGCGCGTATATTGTGCAAGCTCTTAGTGAGGAGAATTATATCCGCTTCTTCTTTAGCGACATCGACGGCGTTATTGACCGAGATGCCAACGTCAGCGGCTTTTAGCGCGGCTGCGTCGTTGATACCGTCGCCCATGTAGCCCACAACATGACCGCCCGCCCTGAGGGCAATGATAATGCGTTCTTTTTGGAGCGGTGTGATGCGCGCGAAAATATTGTGTTCGGAGACAAGTTTTTTAAGTTCCTCATCTGTGGCTTTTTCCACCTCGGCTCCAGTAGCAAGACCTTGAATAGGGAGATCTATGTCCCGGCAAATACGTTCGGTTAAAATCTCATGATCTCCGGTGATGATTTTGACGGTAATGCCAAGTTTTTCTAGTTCTTGAATAGTCGGCAAAACATCTTTTTTGGGAGGATCTAAAAAGGCGGCGAAGCCGGCAAAAGTAATTCCCGCCTCGATTTCTTTTCCATATCGAGTTTTTTTGTCTTGGGGCAGATGTTTGATCCCAACCGAGAGTACGCGAAAACCATCGGCGCTTAAACGATTGAATTCTTCGTTGGCGCGTTTGCGGGCGGAAGCGGTTAAGGAAAGGGTTTTGCTGCCGGCGAGATAGGTTTTTGAGATATCGAGAATATTTTCCGGGGCGCCTTTTATAAGAAGCAAACGGTCGGAGCCGACATCAACAACAATAGAATTCCTGCGGCGAAGAAAGTCGAAAGGAATTTCATCCACTTTTTTGTAGTCTTTAACGGGGGTTTTGCCATGTTCTAAAATGGCGGTATCAAGCGGGCTACGCTTTTCGGTATGGAAAGAACTCGAGAGATAGGCGTAACGGAAAACATCTTTTGAGTTTTTGCCGTCGATATTGACACACTCTACGAGTTTAATTTTGTCTTCGGTAAGAGTTCCAGTCTTATCAGTGCAGAGCATATCCATCTCCCCCAAGTTTTGAATGGCGGTGAGGTGTTTCACAATGACGCCGTTTTTGGCCATACGGTTAGAACCGCGGCTTAGAGCCACGGACATGATAACTGGCAAGAGCTCGGGAGTGAGCCCTACAGCAATAGCAATGGCAAAAATAAAAGAAGTAAGCACGCCTCGACCAATCAAGGCGTTTATAATAAAAACAGCGGAAACCATGACGAGAGTAAGGCGCATTAAGAAAACGCTGAAACTTTTGATTCCTTTTTCAAATTCTGTTTTTGGCTCGGTTTCAGCGAGACGGCTGGCAATTTTACCAAATTCCGTTTTGGCGCCGGTGGCGCGCGCTTCCATAGTGGCGTAACCGGAGATAACGCTCGTGCCTAAAAATACCAGAGATGGCGAATTGAACCTGTCTTTATCTGAAACTTTATTGGAGGCTGAGGCGATATTTTTTTCGGCGGGGAAGGATTCGCCGGTGAGCGCGGACTGGCTGACGAAAAGATCGTCAGCCTCTAGCAAAACGCCGTCGGCGGGAATGATATCTCCCGCGGAGAGAAGCGCGATGTCGCCTGGAACAACGTTTTTCAACGGTATATCTATTTTCTCCCCGTCGCGAATAACGGTAACGTGAGTGGTGATGTGGCTTAGGAGTTCTTGAACAACTTTCTCCGAACGGTAAGTGTTGACGAAATCGAGTATACCCGAGGCAAGAACCATAATAATAATAATGAGCGCGCTCACATTTGAACCCACGAAATAGGAAGTGATAGCCGCCCCGATAAGGAGGAAAATAATGGGGCTATTAAATTTCTCAATAAAAGCTACAAGCGGGCGGAGACGCTTTTTCTGGGAAGCTACGTTGGGACCATATTGAAGAAGGCGCTTGGCAGCTTCAATAGAAGTAAGACCGGAATATTTTTTCACTTCGGTTGTTAGCGAAGGAGAGGCCATATAGATTCATTATACCACCTAGGAGATGGTATCGCTTCTTAGCATTTTTTCTTATGCCACCAACTGGGGTATTCCCCCATTCGGAAGCAGAGGAGGTCAAAAATAAGCAGGATGGCAGTACCCGGAAAGGCGAAATTAATTAAAGTATCACTTGCGGAGTGAGAATTTTTGTCGGCTTGTAAAAATAGAGTCACGAAGGCTACGACGAGAATTAAAGTGACGAGCCAGCCCTGCCAAGTGACGGGATAGTAACCGGCTATATAACCCAGTTTTTTAGGTTTGAAATGATATTTTTTCACGCTATTTTACGGGCATAATATCGCCCGAAGGAGTTTTTGGGAAGTTTAAAATTCGATTCAGGGAAATGGCGGATGACCCACTCGGCGTAGGTGTTGCTGTTCGGCGCAAAAATAGAATAACGGTCGCAGAAGGGATAATTTTGGGGAGATTCTTCAAGGAAATTAATCATTTTGTGAGCAGGAGAATTTTCACCGCCTTCAGACCAGCTAATTAGTTTACCTCCCCAATAATATTTTTTAGCGAAAGTGAAAACTTCAATTCCGCTGGTTGGAGGTAGATAGTTTAAGTGAAGATAACCCCAACTCGAGGCGCACTGATTTTTCCGATGTAGTATTTCCCATCTTGATATCTCGCCTTTTCGGGAGCAAATAAACCAAGGGTGAACGGCGAAGGATAGAGGTATATTGGCAGGACAGGTAAAAAGAAAAACTTGGTATAAATTTTTATTGATTAATTCTTTAAAAGATTCTTCGGGCATGATTCAATTTTCTATCCTCAATACAAATAAAGCATATCACTATGGATATGCTTTATTCAATCTGCAAACTTATAAGTTTTAAGCTGGTATTTAGGAAAGGTGCTTGGAAACGAGCTTGGTCATTTCAAACATATTGACCACCGCTTTGCCACCAAATACCTTCTTTAAAGCTTCGTCGGCAACAATGTTGCGTTTATTCTTCGGGTCCTGAAGATCGTGCTTTTTGATATAGACCCAGAGCTTCTTAACGACCTCTGATCGGGGCATTGGCCCTTTGCCGACTACTTCCGCCAGTTCAGAACTAACGGTCAACGGCTTCATAAATGCTGCGTTTGGCATGTATTTATTATTATTGGTTTATTTGGACTTTTACTAATAATAGCGGATTTCCTAGAAAGAGCAAGGAGGGCAGGAAAAATGGGAAAATGTATTCTTTTGTTATTACTCCCATTAATTTATTTATTTGTTATTTCTATTTTGGATAAAAAGTTTTTGCACTAAGGCTTTGGCGCTGGGTTTTTTGAGGAGTGGATCCATGTAATTCGTTTTAGATTTTTTGGGAGGGCAGATTCTGCCTCTTTTTCCAAACTGAAGGAAGCATCGCGAACATCAAGTCGGTATTTTTTCTTTCAATTTCTTCGAGACTATTATCTTTTGTAAAATACTTTTCTATTAAGTCCCAAGGTTTTGTTGTGCCACCTCCTCCGATCAGTAAACGCCCATCTTCTGAAATAATCTCATGTATTCCTTTTATCAAGCGCTCCCATTGATATTCTGGAATTATTATTAAATCAATACCAACTAGTATAACAATGTCGGCTTTATGTGAACGATCTTGAACATAATCAATCATATCTTGTTGAGCAATTTCGAATGGCGTGGAGTCTGGGGTTGTGACTTGAGATGTCCTTTCGAATGCCGTCTTTGCGAAGTGCTTTTCAACTCCTATATATTTCTTTGCGTCTGAAAAATTAGCAATCTTGTATCCTGTTACTTGAACTCCGCATCCAAGATCCAAAACTATCTTATCCTTCATCAGGGTAGAAAAATACTTTGAAATTTCTTCGTTTTTTGGATAATGGTGATCAGATTCAATTGTTCGTTCGGGTTCTTCTTCTATAGAAAGTTCTTGAATGGGTTCGCCAGTTACAAGTTCAGCTAAACTTTTAAGATAAGCACTTTTGAGCGCTCCAACTTTCCCGTCGATTGGTCCGTCAAATAAATTACTTGCTCCCTTGTTCTCTGGATTAATAGTGTTGAATGGTTCTTTTTCTATACTCATTGATTGAAATACTAAACGTTTTGCTGGTTTTTTCTACAACTAAAAAATGTTTGCGGAGGGTGAGGGATTCGAACCCTCGGTGGGTTTCCCCACACACGCTTTCCAAG
>JBBUBW010000023.1:0-7952 GCA_038058095.1 Patescibacteria group bacterium
AAGTGTCATTTGGGGGTGGCGGCGGTGGAGGTGGGGGAGTTGAAGGCGACTGGTTATTTGGCGACGTGCTTGTCGGTTGTCCCGTCCCTGGGTCGGAATTATTCCCCGTAGAAGAAGTGGAGTTAGGTGGATTTTGTCCGCCTCCTTGTCCTCCCGTCTGTCCGCCTGTGTTTGGAGCAGGGGGTGTTTCAGGCGGAGGGGAAGTGCGAAGAGGCGCAGAAAGCGAAGCGCCGGATCCGCCGGTAGGAACAGTGCCAACTGAACGCACAATTACTTCGCCTTTATCATTTAATCCTTCTGCGTTATAAGTCGCCGGTCCGCCGTCTTCAAATCCAACATTCGTTGATCCAGTTACTCCGTTCACGTTGACCGTTTTCCATAAAGTTTGAGTGTCCGACCCTTTTTCCGTTCTGTAAATATTTATCGATGTAACTGTTTTTGGTAAATTCTGCCAGACTAAAACCAAAGATTCGTCTGCTTTAACGCATAAAATAACCATTAACTTCCCATTTTTGTAATTATTCAAAATTTTCACGCAGTCCCGAGTTAAATCTACTCTCTCTGTCTGAATTTTAATCGTGCTTTTTAAGGTGAAATAAAAAAAGAAAATCGCTCCTAAAACTAGCAAAGTTATTCCTCCGGCAACATAATAAAAACTTCTCGGTTCTCCTTTTTCAACCTTCGGCTTTCGCTTAGGGTCCTTGCTGTACATCCAACTGACATCCATGCACTAATTCTACCATTTTTTGGATTTTTCATATCGCGCCAAGATGTGAAATTTACAAAAATTAAAAAGCCGCCTCACCGATGTTTTGGGTTGGCGGCCTTTATGTTCGTGGCCGTTTCGAGGTCAGGCAAGGAGCTTGTCTGCTCGTTCCCTGATGGTCGATTCGATATTCCCCTTGAATAGAGCGGCAGCGAAGGGAAGTTTTCCATTGATCTCGACGGTGTTGCTGGTGACCGTCAGGGTCCCAGAAACCGAGAATCCCATCGCTTCAAAGCTGAATTCTCCTTCGCTCCCTGTCCACTCCTCCGTCAGGTTTCTGATCTTACCAGCGTACTTGGTTTTCACGTCTCCGAGTAGGCGTTGGACGCGGGCTAGGGCTTCCACTTGTGGCAGGTGGTGATTAATAGTCATGTTGAGCTTCGGCATTGATTCTTTCCTCCAGGAATATGGTTGATTACAACTGTTTTCTCTAAACCAAGAGTAGCATACTACAGTTAAAAAGTCAAATGTGCCCCCACTAAGAATCGAACTTAGGTACTCCGCTTAAGAGGCGGGTGCTTTACCACTAAGCTATGAGGGCTATATTAGATTAGGTTAACTAATTTTTTATTTATTTTCAAAGATTGCCATTTTGTTCTTACAAAATCAACTTCAGGACTTATGTCTTTTAAAGTCGTATTTATCCAGCCGAATACTTGGTGTTTCATATTGACACTTTTCGGAACCTCAACTCGCATTGTCCCATAATAGAGATTATTTCTCTTATATCCTTTGCTGATTGGTTTCACATAGCTTTTACCAAAACTTCCAATTGGTATTCCGGTTAATTTTGACCAAAACTTTTTAATCTTCGCTTCATCTTGTTGAGGGTAAATATTCAGACGAGCCTTAAGGTTTTTTGGAGGTAAACCAAAAATTTTTTCAACCCACCGCACGAAAAATAAAATTAAATGCGGATCAGAGTTAGTAATTTCAAACATATTATACTTGCTACCTTCGGCCCAATACAAAGCTGCTCCCATTAAGCGATACGCTTCTTTAGATATGGGGGTTCTAATTTGATTTTCCGCCTTCGTAATAATTTTATCAATTTCCCTACTTCTTCTTTCCTTCTGGCTCTGTGAGCCACGCGACAAAACTTCGATTCTTTTTGTGTACAATCTTTCCTTGTGACCAGGTTTGAGAACTATATCTTTGAGCCAGGTGCTTAAAGTGCTTTTGGCGACACTTGAGTTGAGTTTTCTTCTTATCTCGTTATAACTCAATCCCAGATCCTTTCGAAGTCTATAAGCTTCTTTTTTCAAATCCGCATAGTTTTTATCCATACCACTAATTATATCACACAGAGCAGGTGGACTAAACAGGGATACCTACCTCCTATTTACATCTGGCTTGTTTATAGTGGCGTCAAAATTTGTGTGAATCCTCGGCAGGGCTTGAACCCACAACCTTCTGGTTTGAAGACAGGCGCTCTACCAGCTGAGCTAACGAGGCCTAAATTTGCTAATCTGGTGCTTGTGGATAAGATTTCCGAATAATCTTTTGAGTAGTAGTATAATTTAAGTAAACCCCCACACCAAACAAGGAAAGTTTAAACAAAATCATATTTCAAATCAACTCGGGGCGAGTTAAATTCCTTATTTGGTGTGGGGGTAAATAAAAATCAAAATAAAGGCCATGAATAAACAAACAATCATAATAGTAATATTTTTAGTTGTTTTAGCCGCTGTGGTGGTGGCGTGGTTTGTTTTCAATAAAGGAGGCGAGATTCAAGTCCAAAATACCCCTGGCGGAACGAACGAACAGGGGAGCGGTATCGGCGGAGAGATTTTTCAAAAGGTCCAAAATCCCATCGCCGACAAACTCCCGGAATCTAACCCTGCCCAAGACATCAACCCCTTGGAGAACACTTACCAGAATCCTTTCGGCGAGTAATAAAATCACAAAGGTCTTTTAAATTTAAATTAAAAATGAAAAACTTTAAAAAATTTCTACCCATCCTAATTATCGTTTTAGGTATGGTGGTTTCAATTTCGGTTTTGGCTCAAACCGGGGAAGATGAGCTTGAGGTTAAAGTCTCGATTAAAGTTACCTACCCTGTTGCCGAATTGGGGAACTGCGGGAGTAAAGCGGAGTGTAAGGCCTTCTGTGATAATCCGGCCAACATTAATGCTTGCGTAGCTTTCGCTAAAAACAAAGGGTTGATGAATGAAAGTGAAGCCCGGCGGGCCGAAAAATTTAGCCAAAGTCTCCAAAGCGGCAAGACGCCGGGCAACTGCGCCACTCCCGAAGAATGTAAAAGTTATTGCGAAGACGTCTCTCGCATCGAAGAATGTTTGGCCTTTGCCGAAGAGAACGATCTAGCCGATCCTGATCTGCAAGAAGGGAAGAAAATCCGCGACTACCTTAAAACTGGAGGCAAGATGCCCGGCGGTTGCACTTCGAAAAATTCTTGCGAAACCTACTGTGAAGATTTTGCCCACATTGAAGAATGTATGAGCTTTAGCGAAAAAGCCGGTCTGGGCACGGGTGGTCCGCAGGGGCCGGACGGAGAGAGGCGAGGTCCTCCGCCAAAACAAATGCTTGAGCTCATAAAAAGCGGCCAAACTCCCGGCGGTTGTAAATCCAGAAACGAATGCGAAGCTTACTGCGGAGGGGGGAATCACTTTGAAGAGTGTATCGCTTTTGCCGAAAAAGCCGGTTTTATGGATCCCAAAGAAGCCGAGCTGGTTAAAAAAACCGGCGGTAAGGGTCCCGGAGGATGCCAAGGCAAGCAAGCTTGCGACGCTTTTTGCAATGACCCAGCTAATCGCGATACCTGTTTTAAATTCGCCGAAGATAATGGTTTGATTTCGCCGGAAGATTTAAAGATGGCTAAAGAGGGGATGACGAGAATGAGAGCCGGCCTCGAAAGCGCTCCTCCGGAAGTTAAAGATTGTCTTAAAAGCGAACTCGGTCCGAATATTATCGAGGACATTCAAAGCGGGAAACTTGTTCCCGGACCGGAAATTGGTGACAAAGCGCGCAGTTGTTTTGAGAAAGCCGGCGGCGGCATGAACCCCGGCGAAGTTCTTAAAAATGCTCCGCCCGAAGTTTTATCTTGTCTGAAAGAAAAAAATATTGATGTGGAAAAAATAAAATCCGGCAAAACGGAATTCACGCCGGAAACCGGCGACGCGTTTAGGGTTTGTTTTGAGAGTATGAAATTTATCGGACCGAACGGCCCGATGATGAGTGGTGGAGGTGGACCCAATGGCGGACAAGGTGGTCCAGTGGGCGGTCCCCAGCCAAACTTCGGCGAATTCTTGCGCTCTGCTCCGCAGGAAGTTCTCGGATGTTTAGGGGGCGCTCTTGGCGGAGATTTTGAGAAAATAAAATCCGGTGAAGCGCAACCCACGTCAGACATGGGAGAGAAAATGCGAAAGTGTTTCGAGCAGTTCCGTCCCCAAGGTCCTATGATGCGCTCCGGCGGAGAAGGCGGCAACTTTGGACCATCTGATAGCAATAATTCAGGCGGAGGCAATGGCCCGAGAACGATGGGGCTAGAAGGTAATCGAGGAGGGACATCCGGACCAAATTTCCCTGAAGCCGTCTCGAATTGCTTAAAAGGACGATTAAGCGAAGATCAAATTAAAGGTTTAATGAATGGCTCAAGGCCTTCCGGCGATATCGAGCAGGCGATAGGAAAGTGCTTTAGTGAGAATGGTGGTATGGGAAACTTCGCTTCGCCTCAAGGACAAGGATTTCAACCTCCAACTCAAGGAACATCGCCAAGCGGTCAGATGGGACCAAATAATCAATTACCGCCGAACGGAATGATGCCGCCCGAAGGCGGGCAGTTTCCCGGCGGCACTCCTCCAAATGGTTTTACTGGCAACCAGCCTCCAACAGGTATGATGCCGCCAGCCGGTCAAATGCCACCCGCTGGTTTTATACCTCCGCAAGGTTTCACCCCTCCTCCCGATGGTCAATTCCCGAGCGGATTCACTCCGCCTCCCGGAGAATTCCAAAATGGAACTCCTCCGCCACCTTCGCAAAGTTATCAAAACAAACCATCTCTTCTAGGAGTCATATTCGGTCCGCTTCTCAATCTCTTTAGCCGATAGTACTAAATAAAATCCCTCGCCAAAAAACGGGGGATTTTATTTAATATAACACTTTTCCTACATGGTGCCTCCGGAGGGATCCGCCTCCGCCAGCCAGCGGATGGCGGAGAACCCCCTACCTATTTATTTTTGTGCCCCTCAGGGGTGAAGAATGGAACCGGATTCTTGAAGAAATATCAGCCTTCGCGGACGTTCTGAGGGAGTCACGAGAGGTCGAAACGGTGTCCAAATAGGCGGTTCCAACAAATTCAAGGGAATAGACCCCGGTTACGTGAGACGAACCGGAGGATCTTACCCTCCCTTCACGGGAGTGATTTCGATCCGCTCCTTGTCCCGCTCGAACTTGATGTGGTATCGGTCGAAGAAACCACTCTGTCCCAAAATCGCTCCGACCCCTTGGGATTCGGTAAATCCCGCTTCAATCTCAAAAGTCTCCGAAGCACCCACAACCTGTAGCCGGATCGGATGAATGTAGACTTCAATTCCTGGGCCACTCGAAATACCGAAGAAGGTCTGCTTTCGGCCGGCCACTAGGTCAATCCCGAGTTCCTTGGCTAGAGATGAGTGAAAGAGGGAGGCATCGGCCCCTGAATCCACCAGCGCGTAGATATCAATCTTTTTTCCACCGTTAAAAAGCCGCACCGGAACAAACGGTCGGCTCACCCAGGGTTGATTCGGATTATTGAAGTTGGGTTGCTTGAGGTAATCGAACTTCATGCCGCAGGGACATAGGCACCTCGAAACGGCAGGACTCGGAGGAGTGTGATGTTTCGATAGCCATTCTTCTCGGCCGCTCGCTTAGCCTCAGAGGCGTCCTGGCCGCTCCCGACCACAGTCTTGTCAGGTTCTAGGATAGCCACCCAGCGGTTCTCGTATTTCTTTAGCTCTTCTAAGAGGGTGTTTTTCTGCATGGATTTATCATACCTCGTCCGCTGAGTCAGTCAACCCCAGGGCGTGACAGACCGGTCTTCCTTCATCTTTACTGGGTTTCAAAGGTCGAAAATCAACCATTGAAACCCTATGGGACAAAGACGACGCAGAAGGCGAGCCGACATCCTTCGGAATCTCGACTCGTTCCGACTGTTTATGGGGGATCTAGCTTACAAGTACAACGACGCAGAGCTCCGCCAGCTCCAGACCGATATGCGACTGATGGCTGAAATCTTGATTGAGTACTACTACCTAAGACTCGAAGGAGAACGTGAGGACTCTTTAAAAGAGTCCAATCCATAAACGATTTAGGGCACGACGTATGTCGTGCCCTTTGTGTTTCCCCTTACTCTGGATTCTGAATGCCGTCCACCTCAACAATCGTGTTTGTTCCAGCGCTGACTTCAGCACCGGTCTGACCCTGGAACAGAGGCTGAAATCCTTGCTCGCTCCAGTGTCCCGCGAGGAACCCGCCAGAAGGACAGCAGTCCCAACGCATACACCCGATGATTGCTCCGTCGATATTGGTTGCGATGTCGAGGCGAAGGCCCTCACTTTCTTGTCCGTAAAGAGCAACGGCCATTCCTGGGAGAATGACAAGTCCGCACCTTGCGCACCTGGCTGTCATTGTCTTGAAGAACGGGACGAAACAGTCAGGACACTTTCCCCATTTGTCGTTGCCAACCCTGTTGAACTTCTCGCCGTAAACCGAAAGTGTGAACCACTCTGGACCCTGGTGACCACAATCAAAGGCGATGATCTTGTCCGATTTTTCGATGACCGCGACTTCGTCGACCGCCTTCGGTAATTGCTCGGGCTTTGGCAGGTCTCCGGCGCTGGCGACCAATCTCATACCTTGCGGCGTCTCTATTCTCATGGCTCTATTCTCCCTTCATCGTTTCTCAATTCGCTAGCTAAAGCTTAGATGGAACAGGTGCGCTTGTCAAAACGACGCCCGGTTCGATTCCCGAGGGCGTGTGACACAAATTTGTACCGATTCGCAAAGACCGAAAACGGTGCGAAGCCGCGCCATCACTCACCAAATCAAGACGGGGAAACTTGCCGCAGGTGGCAAATTAACCCGATTTTTTTGTGCCTCCGGAGGGAATCGAACCCCCACCTACTGGTTCGAAGCCAGTTATGATATCCATTTCACCACGGAGGCGATTAGGTTTTCTTTGCGACGAGCTGGAAAGAAAAGGAGCTTAGAAAACCAATCGTGCCGCGCCCTATTTAATTAGGGGGCGGCCTACTTCTAGTTCCCATTCTAAGTAATTTCAAGACATTTGGCAAAGATAGTATAATGAAATTTATCTAACAATTTCCATTAACCATGCCCGGAGCATTAATCATTTTCAAATTTATAGTCCTGATTTTTTCGATTATGATCCATGAAATCGCCCACGGTTTCATGGCGGAAAAACTTGGTGACGATACTGCCAAATTGGCTGGTCGGCTTACCCTAAATCCTCTGCGCCACATCGACCTTTTCGGCTCGATTCTTTTGCCACTGGTTTTATTTCTCACCCATTCGCCAATCATGATCGGTTGGGCCAAGCCAGTTCCTTTTAATCCTTTCGCGCTCAAAAAAGATTATCGCTACGGCCCGCTTAAAGTCGCTCTCGCCGGTCCTCTTTCTAACGTTTTAATTCTCTTGGTGGTCGGCATCTTGGCTCGGCTCGGATTTGGCTTTTTTAGTCCCGAGCTTATTGGCCTTTTAGGATACATCGCTTTCTTAAATATTAGCTTAGCTGTTTTCAACCTCATTCCCATCCCTCCACTTGATGGCTCGAGAATCTTGCCTCTTATTTTTCCGAAACTAGCTTCTCAATTTGAAAGAATTGGCATGGCCGGCATCCTCTTAGTCGTCGTCTTTCTTTCTTTTTTCTCCAGCGTCATCGTTACTATCGCCGCCTACATTTTCGTCTTCGTTGCCGGCTCAAATGTTTTTGTAACATCCCTCCCGTACTTAAGTGGTCAGTAATAATCCCCAAAATTCCGTTAGGGTTGACCCAGCACCACAAGTGCGATTGTTCCGCTTGTGTTTCACTGCTCGATTATCAAATAATTAATTATTAAGATTTGAATAAGGCAATGTTTTATTATAGCCAGGCTCATTTTGTCGCACTTGTGGTCGTACATTCAAGTTTGAACTGCACCAGGCACCATCCCTCGGACGAACACCTCGT
>JBBUBW010000024.1:0-5185 GCA_038058095.1 Patescibacteria group bacterium
ACAGACCGCGCGCAGTGCCCCGAAGAATGCATGGGATGCGCGAACCGCGCATTATCCTTCACTATCCTTTTATCACCGGGACGCCACGTAACGATCAGGATTTAGCGGCGCGGGCTTTCGCCATTCTTTTTATGTTAGTAGTGGTTAAGTCGTCTCCGCAGATGAGAGTGTTTCGGCCGATTGATTTATTTAGCTTAGCGAAATTTTTGAAATCATTTTCGGAGAATGGATCTTCGAAATAGTGGAGTTTGAATTTGGATTTTAGTTCGCTATAAAGTTTAGTAAGCTGGGTTGGGGTTTTTTTGATGTTGGAAGCGGCGGCATCCAGGCCGAATTGAATTTTGTTTTGGAGGTGGCTTTGCTTTGCGACGTGGGAAAGGATTCTAAGCGGTTCGAGATTGTCTTTTAGGTTAGGAGCAAAACCGCCTTCATCGCCTAATCCGGTGGCGCCTTTGCCTAAATTTTTTGCGAGATATTCTCCGAGATTTTTATAAAGAGAGAGTCCGGTTTTAACCGATTCGGCGATGTTTTTTGATTTTGGAATAATGAGATATTCCTGGAAGTCGAGGTTGTTTTTGGTGTGAAGCCCGCCGTTTATGACATTGATAAAAAGTTTTGGGAATTCGGTTTTCTTTTTTTTGTCGCCCAAAAGATGAGCGATGTGTTTCCAGAAAGGTACGTTGCGCGAGATGGCAGCGGCTTTAGCGGCGGCAACGGAGACGCCTAAAGTGGCATTGGCGCCGAGGCGGGATTTGTTTGAGGTACCATCGAGTTTTAGAAGGGCGTGGTCGATGAGGTTTTGATTACCGGCGTGGATGCCTTTTAGCGCGGGCTCGATGAATTTCACGATATTTTTAATCGCGACTTGAGGCTTAACGTAAACCGCTTCGTAAGAACCGCAGCTCTTGCCCTGGGGGACAGAGGTGACGGATTCAACACCGTTTTGGAGTTTTAAGCGAACCGAGATGGTCCATTCGCCCCGCGAGTCGAGTTCGGTATTGGCTTTAATGGATTTGATTTTCATGATAGTTAATACATTTTACCTTATTTTTGCTGGGTTTTCTTTAGTATTGACAAAATATGGTGTTGTATGTTATAATGTAGTTAAGTTAACGATTGAATTTTGACAACGTTACAAATAGGAGCGTGTATGACAAGAGAGGGGTTAGCGCTCGCGATCCACTGGAATTGGATTATTACCTTTGCTGGGATTGTGAATGTTGTGGCTCAGCTTCCGCAGACACGGAAGCTTGTCATAACTCGCAGCAGCGAAGGTCTCGCATTGCCAATGTTCTGTATATATCTGTTCACACAAGTTGCGTTTTCAGTGAACGGATATTTGTTGCGGGACATGATTCAATTCACAACCTTGGGTTTGAGCGCGATTGTTTCGGTTATTAACATCTCACTCATACTCAAATACCGGCCGTGAGGAACACGGTAACGAAAATTACGCCAGTCGCACCAGCGACTGGCGTTTCTGTTTTTATACAACCTCAGAGTTGTAACATGATTCACAGTAAATTATTTCTGGTCGGTCTAGGGAATAAGAGGTTTCAAATTCATTGAGGCAAGCGCCTTCGGGGTGGTGGGCATGTTTGGCGGTGTTTGGGTAAATTTTATAATCACACATACACTTTCTAGGCCAGAGCTTACGTGGGTTGCGAAGACCTAATCTATCTTGAAGCCGGCAAGGAAAACACTTATCCGGTATTGGTAATTTCATTTTCTTATAAAACTGAAATTCAGCTGGCGTAATACGAAACGCAGTAGCGCAAGATAAATAATCTTTTTTTAAATTAGTATCATCTTGAGTCTTGCAACTTACTATTTGTTTGGAGATATCGTCTGCAACCTCATCAATAGTGCCTGTAATTTCGTTATGCTGCTTAGTCGCTTTGTAATCGCGCGTTGGGCGGTCGTACCACCTAAATCCATGTTTTAGCGCATTTTCCTTTGTTAGTGGAAAATAATCTTGAGCCAATGACTCGTTATATGCAAACGAAGAAATACTTGCGGGTAAAAACTCACCCCATTCTTTAGATGAGTGCATTTGTTCTATGATTTGTGTTTTTAGTGAATCATATTCTTCGTTGCTATATTGACGATTTAGAATACAGTATTTCTTTTTATGAAGTGACACGCCGCCAAAAATGTAATCGCAACTGAAACAGTTATCGGTGTAGTACGACTGTGATGTATTCCAAGTCTTGCTGCATCCAATATTATGGCTGCTATAACCAACTCCCTCGAGCTCGTAATCCATCTCGTTAAAAGCAACTTCGGTTAAGTCTAAGCCGTTTTTTACGCGCCAAGCATCTTGGCTATAACTTATATCTTCCGTGTGCCTGGCATTAAATACTTGTCTTGAATTTTTCACATTTTCCATGTAGTCGCCGCTTGAAGAAACAATTTGCCTTCCTTGGTAGTATTTATGCGGATGTACTTGTTCTAGATTTCTCAGCTCGGCTCGAAATTTATTTATATTATCTTTTGTCCAAAGGATTTCATTAAACCTTTTTTTGTATTCTTCTTTACTAATCGGCTGGTTAAACCAGTAATATGATTTATTTCGTAGTCCGACACACCCAAAGCAATTATTGCATCCCCGGCAGTCATATAAAAAATAACTATCAGAACAACTCTCGCAATGTTCTAAGTACGAACCCTTGTAGCAGCTTTTGCAGTTCAATGACTCATAAAGTAATTCGCATTCTTCGACAGCGTAGCAATCGCAACAAAATTTGCTTTTGGCGTTCCAATTGCCATAGAGGTAATCTTCAGATTGATCACTCGCAACTATCATGTAGCAATTTTTTAGATCTTGAGCTTGATTAGTGTATTCGCTGTTCACGCGGCGGAATCCTGCAAGGGCAATCTTGGGAGTGCGGAATCTCACCTCTTTGAATTGGTCAAAAAATAAACGGTTTGGTTCATATTCTTTTCCGTATTGCAGCGGATCCCATTTGTCGGACCAAAAGCAGGGCTGGCAGTAAACTGGGCCCGGATAGTCAGGGTTATAAATGGATATCATATTTTCCCCGCAAAGGCTGCAAGTTCGCTTATAGAAATTCCACTCATTGCGATTAATTAGCCTGCGCTGATAGCGACAACGCGGGCATTGAGTTGGGGATGGAACCTTAATTTGTGCGTAATACGAAAAATCGTCCGGCTCGATGACGAAGGTTTTCTTGCAATTTGAACAAGTTTTAGTTTCGGAAATCATCTTTTGATGGAGTACACTAATCTACGCGATCGCTTATTTTAGTGTACTGTGATAGGTCTATTCACTTCACCAAATTTTTTGGATTATTAGCAAGAAATCCTTTGATGTTTTCGATGGTGGTGATGAGAATTTTTTCCAGCGCTTCTCGGGTGTTGAAGGCGTTGTGAGGCGTGACTAGAACGTTTGGCATATCGAAGAGTGCGTGATTCGCTAAAACGGTTTTTAGATTGTGTTCTTCAGGGTGCCCATTGAGAATCAATTCAACCTCTTCACCTATAATCCCTTCCTCTTCTAAAACATCAAGACCGGCGCCGCCGAGATAACCGTTTTTTAGGGCCTTGACGAGCGCTTCGGTTTCAACGATTGGACCGCGGGCGGTGTTTATAAGGTATGCGCCTTTTTTCATTAGCTGGATAGTTTGGGCGTTGATGAGGTGGTGGGTTTCTTTCATATAGGGAACATGAAGAGTCACGATATCGCTTTGCTTCAACACTTCCTCGAGTGGGAAATATTCATACTCAAATGTTTTTTGGAATTCTCTGTTGGGGAATGGGTCATAAGCAATAACTTTCATCTCGAAGCCTTTAGCCATGCGAATGACGTGCTTGCCGATTCGGCCGGTACCTACAACACCTAGAGTTTTTCCTTTAAGATCAAATCCTTGGAGGCTCTCAACGCTAAAGCTGCCAGTTTTTTTGACTTGATCGCAGCCTTGGAAAATTTTACGAGTAAGATTAAGGATAAGGCCAAAAGCGAATTCGGCGACGGTGTTTTCTCCGTAAGAAGGAACGTTGGAGACGAGGATGTTTTTGGTTTTGGCGTAGTTTACATCAATGTGGTCGTAGCCAGTGGAGCGAGTGGCTATATATTTGAGACTAGGAAGTTGATCGAGAACTTCTTTATTAATAACTGAACCGATAAAAACTGATATGATTTCAACCTCACGGTTGGGTGGAAGATGGTCTTTGTCTAGGTGGTCGTTTAGATATTCGGTTTCAAGGTTAAGACCGGTTTCTTTTAGCTTAGCTTCTATATATTCTTTTTCCCAGGGTTTGGCATTGTAGAATTGTATACGCATGAATTATAGATTATTGATGTTGCAGGAGTAATTATAAGCTGAAATAGGGGTTTTGGAAACAGAAACCCCGGCCCTGGAAGGGACGGGGTTGGCAGATGAGGTGTGGTAGTTTCTCCCTTATGTGACTATTAAGACAATTACACAGCCGACAGCAAGAAGGAAAGAACCCAAGATGTAGATGATCCTGCGTCTGCTCACTTTTCGTTCTATGATGCAGGATTGGATGTTTGTTAAGATAGCTATCGCGCAGAACGCTATTGTTGCAGCGGCGATTCCTTGTATCGAGCTTGTTTTCACGGTTGTCTCCTATAACTGCGGTATGGGTTCAGTGGGTGGGGTGGTATCAGGAAGTCCGTATCCAGCTGCAGACACTTCTCCGGTTCGTGCGAACGTCGCACGGCAGACAAAAAATGACGTGTGACCTTTCTCGAAGAAATGGACTTCGGCGCTGATGAAGTCTTTGTCGTGGAACTCCAACCTACATTCGACCCTCGTTGTGGCGATGAATGCGTCGTGGATATCTTTTCGGCCTTGGCAGGTTCTCTCGAACCAGTTACGCAGACCATCATACCCGATTGGTGTTCCTTGGGGAGGAGATGTTCCCTGAGGAAGATTTGGAGTGAGTAGTAAGTGACTCCCAATGAGTTCATGAAGTAGCCCCATCGCGAGAAAAAAGCCGAGAGAGTACTGTAGGGTCAGGTCTTTTTGAAGTGCTTGCCGCAAACTCGGCTCGACTAGAGTGGTGTATTTCTTGGGTACCATCGCAATTCTCCTCTCGGATCGGCTTGCTATGGCCGGTTAAAGTTGTCTTGTAGAACGGGTTAACGTTTTACTGCTGGCTGTATCTTCGCTATATTTTAGTGTTTTGTCAAACGAGTGAC
>JBBUBW010000025.1:0-2276 GCA_038058095.1 Patescibacteria group bacterium
CGTTTTCGGATTTGTCCACATAGTAGCCGTCAAAAACATTTCGGCAATCAATCATGTCACGGGAGTAAGCGCAGTTTTCATTATTAGGCCCAGAATTGGCTATGAGATAGCAATCTTTATTGCCCCCGGCAAAATTTTCGTATGGGCAATTAACGCTTTTCATAACATCGCTTCGGTAGATCGCGATTTTTGGAACGGCGAGCATTAATTCCTTTAACTGGTCAAAGAAGGGACGGGCGTGGTTGTAGGCTTGTCCATAAGAAAAAGGATCCCATTTATCACTATGCCAGCAATCCGGGCAGTAAATTTTGTAGGGTGCCTGCGGGTTATACATCGAAATAATCGGCTTTTGGCAGAGATTGCAGGTGCGATTATAGAGAGTAAATTCGTTGCGAAATTGCGCCCGGCGTTTGAAACGACAGTCGGGACAGAGTTTTGGGGGTGGAACGTCTAATTTTTGATAGAAGGAAAAATCATCTGGTTCTACTGTAAAGTTCTGTCCACACTTCTTACAGGTTCGAGTTTCTGAATTCATATTTCCATAACATTCTAATATTCTGCAGAACGTTAGAATGTTTTGTTAAAGGTTTTGATATAGGATTTCGATTGGGTCAGTGCGTTCTCCGGCGCGAAATTTGCCCAATTCTTCGCGGAGGGTGATTATCACATATCTATCGTCTTGCCATTTGGGATCCTCTAAACAGAAATCTATAAGAGGAAAGGCGCGTTCAATGGTTCCGAGAAAAAGTCGCGAATCCTTTTTTTGAAAGATTTTAGCTCTCATTATTTCTGAACCAATCATTAGTAGCTGTTGATTTTTGGTGAAGCTATTCCAGCGTTCTTGGGTCATTAGTAAGTGAGAAAATTTTTAATTATCTGGCGAACTTTTTCTTTAATCTTTTCATCTTGAATTTCCATGGATCGATTTCCAATTTTTGGCCGGAGGTTAATCATGGAAGTGTATTCAATGAATTTTTTAAATGGGAAGATATTGGCGCCCCAAAGGTTTTTAAATTCGGATCCATCTTTTACTAGTTCCTCGGCGCAGTCAATGTGAAATTCACAGTCCATGCTTAAAATCCCCTTTTCTATGTCCACTACTACCTTAATAAATTCCACGTTTTCGGGCAACGAGGTTTTTTCTTTTATGATCATTTTTAGATTAATGGCTCAGATTCTTTAGGTTCGTTTCCTTCGCTTGGAGAATTTGATTCGCGAGGTTTGCCTTCTATGATGGCTTTTTCTTGGGCGCTCCTGAAGATGGTGGCTTCTTCTTCGGCAATTAGTTTTTTGGCGGCGCCGGCGGGGATAGTGTACTTCTCTCGGGATTTAATGACAATCTCGTCTTTAAATGAAGAATGGGTCGCGGGGAGGACTTTTAAAGTTTCGGCAGAAAAGGGATCGTAAGTTTCGCCGTCAATGGTCATTTTGATATAGAACTCCTGCATACCGAGATTGATCATATCTTTGACGTTGAAAACGGGATTCATTTCCGGTTCAAGTTTTACGGCATCTTCGCCGCCCACCCGGAAAATAATGATGGTGCCGGTATTACCCAAAACCGCTGCTTGAACACGGGGCGTGAGCTGACCGACGTATTGGTGGGCCACGGTGAGACAAAGGCAGTATTTCCGGGCTTCGGAGAGAATGTTCTCGAAAGTTTCAGTGACAAGATTATGGAACTCATCGACGTAGAGATAAAAATCCGTCCGGTTTTCTTCTGGCATACTAGCTCGGGCCATTCCGGCTTGCTTAATTTTGGTGATGAACATAGCGCCCAAAAAGCTTGAATTTTCTTCGCCGAGACGTCCCTTACAAAGATTAATGAAGAGAATTTTTTTCTCCTTCATAATTTTTTCAATGTCGATTTTATTTTCCTTTTGGCCGAAAATATTTCTCAAAAGCGGATCGGAGAGAAATTGGCCGAGTTTGTTGACTAATGGAATAATGGCGTCGGTGTCGAATTTTTCCGACCAGTCGGCAAATTCAATCGCCCAGAAGCGCTTGACCATATCGTCCTCGATATATTCGATAACCTTTTGGCGGTAGTTGCGGTCGGTGAGCATTGAAATCATACCGCGCATAGTGGCGTGCGGATAATCCAAAAGAGCAAGGCAAGTGAAGCGGAAAACGTGCTCGAGGCGAGGCGTCCAGTTAGCGCCGAATTGCTTTTCCATAACCTCAATCAACCCTTGAGTAAGCTGATGCTTAAAAGAAGGATCGATATTAGTGAGCGGATTAAAGGAAACCGGATGATCGAGGTCGGTGGGGTCGAT
>JBBUBW010000026.1:0-4086 GCA_038058095.1 Patescibacteria group bacterium
GTAAATCCAACAAACAAACATAACTGCCAACTCAAAAGTTGCAGCTCCAGCGTTCGCTTACGCGTAATGCTGGGATCGGTGAATCTGTGCCTCTTAGATTCAAATCCGGTCTTATATAATGAGGCTGGTTCTTAGGTGACGATTCTAACTTAGGAACGAGATAAGAATCACTTCGTCTGATTAATTTCAGTCTACACTCGTAGAAGGTTCAGTTTCAAAACTCTTACACGGCGGTTCGACCCCGCCCATCTCCACTAATTTACTTTCAGAGGAGTCAGAGAAGTAGGGTATTTATAAAATAGAAAAGGAGGCGGTCGAGTGAATCGACACGCCTCCTTCATGACTTTTCCTCCTTTAGTTTGAGCCGGAGGATGAGCAGAATCAAGATACTCACACAGACGACGGCTCTGACTGCGTAGATCTTGGCAAAAACATTGCTTTCCGGTGTGAACGCAGGGAAGAGGGACGCCACCGATCCGAGCCAAAACATTGTCCATACTCCAGCTGATTCGGTGTTCTCCTTACTTATCCAAAGTTTCCTTACCATAGGGAGATAGCCGAGCAGGAGGATTATTTGGGCAATCGAGTTAGAGGCGTCGTGATCCTTAGTGATGAACCAGAAAAGGGAAGTTGCTCCAGCTGCCCACAAACACCACTTGTTGAGAGTGCTTGTTTGGGTATCCCAATTTCGTGATCTCCAAACAAAGAGGAGAGTCGCGGAGGTGAAAATCACGTCGCTGGCGTTTCCGATGTTACTGATTACGTTGTGATTTTTGCCCGCGATGTAAGTCGCGAGCGAGAGGGAAGTGGCCACCGAGAAAAGAATCCAGGTGGTAAGTGATGGCGTGATTTTATCCTTTTTAGTCTTAAAGCAATACCAGACAGTTCCGCCTCCCATTAGGAGGACGACGGCTAAGGCGCTTAGTTCGCGCATTGAGGGCCCTCCTTTCGGGGCTAGGGGTTTAGTGACAAGTGTCTAATTGGGTTATAGCAAGCTACTTGTGGCTATGTCAAACATAAAAGCTTTATATTTTTTGCGAATAGGCACTATAATAATTGAATGAGAAAAATTGCGGTGGATGTGGCGCTTTTGCTTCCGGAGGAAATTGCGGATTTGGCTATTGAGTTAAATCGCAGTTTTTTGGGGTCGGAAACAAATAAGATAATTTTGGGTAAGAAAGAAGGCGAAGCGATGCCGCATTCTTCTCTTAATATGGGGTGCGTCGAAGAGAGTGAGTTGCCGAAATTAATTGAGATTTTATCTGGTATTGGGAAACACTTTTCGTCTTTGGATTTGGAGTTTTATGGTATTGATACGGAGAAAATTCGAGTTGATACTATCGTTTCGAGTTTAGGAATAAAGAAGGGAGAAGAGCTAAGAACCTTTCATGAAGAAGTTATGAATAAATTAAAAGCGATTTTTTCGAGAGATGCCTCGCGAGAAATGTTTTTTAGCCCGCCGCCGGTTAGCTTAGAGGAGTTTTCTTATATAAATAAATTTTACGAGATGGCGGCTTTTGAAAAGTTTTACCCCCACGTTACGCTTGGCTTAGGAGAGATTAGGGATAGTAAGATTAAGTTTCCAATAAAATTTAAAGCATCAACTTTGGCTGTGTGCCATTTGGGCGATTATTATACTTGCCGGAAAATTTTGTGGTCAATGAAATTCTAATAGATTAAACTTTAAGAATGTCCTGGATATTTTTTGCGATTGCGGCGCCGTTGCTTTATGCCGCGTCTAATTTTTTTGATAAGTTTTTAATTGAGAAGCGAGTGCGGGATCCGATGATGCTCGCGGTTTTGGGCGGAGTTTTATCGTTTCTTACGGGTTTAGGGATTTTGGTTTTTCGAGGATTTCCCAACATACATTCGGGTCAATTGTTTTATTTGCTTTTGGCCGGGGTTCTTTTTGAGCTTGCAATTGTACCTTGGTATAAGGCGATTTCACTCGAAGATGTTTCGCGAATAGCTCCGCTAGGCCAAGCAATTCCAGTTATCGTGCTAATTCTTTCTTATTTGTTTTTAGACGAGCGGTTGGCTTCGGGGCAACTTCTAGGATTTCTTTCTATCTTAGTCGGCGGCTTCTTGCTTTCGGTCAAAAGTTTTAACAACGGGATTTTTAAAGTTCGAAAGGCTATATGGTATATGCTAGCTGCAAGTTTGCTTTTCTCGGTGCCGTTAGTGCTTTTTAAGTTTGTTAGTTTGAATTTGGGTTTTTGGGATTCATTAGCGTATGAATTTGTTGGTGGAGGAATTGGGGCTTTGATTTTGTTTTCATATGTGCTTTTTTCTAAACGAACTGGATTTAAAAAAGAAATTACTCGGACTCAATTTGGCACCTGGGGGCTTATCGGGAGTAATGAAGCGATTTATGTTATTTCACGAATGCTCACCTTTTATGCGATTTCTTTGGCGGCCGTTTCGTTAGTGACGGTTTTAGGAGGATTTCAGCCGTTTTTTATGCTGGGCTTCGGACTTATTCTTTCACGATGGTTCCCGAATGTGGTCAAAGAAGATATCGAGAAGAAGACGGTGGTTTTGAAACTTGCGGCGATTGTTTTAATTTTTGCGGGAGTGTGGTTTATTAATATATAACTAATGATTAAAGCAGTAATTTTTGATGTGGACGGAGTGTTACTCGATTCTTTTGAGGCGAACTTTTTGTTTTTTGAAAGTCTTTTTCAAAAGACTGGTTTTACTCCGCCAACAAGGGAGGAGTTCAGGGAGATATTTCATAAACCAATGTGGGATGTGATAAAGATTGTTACCGGCCTCAAAGATGAAAATGACATAAGAAAGATTTGGGATAAAGGTCTGAACGAAGAATTTGATACGCCGGATGCCGAGTTGTCAGTTGGCGTATCAGAAGTGGTGACGTTGTTAAGTAAAGAATACTTGCTTGGGCTTGCAACAAGCAGGGTGAAAGTTCATGAGTTTGAGGGCCCTCTTAGGGTTTTGAAGCAGTATTTCAAGGCGACAACAACTTACGAAGATACGGAAAATCACAAACCTCATCCCGAGCCGCTTCTTCGCGCGGCTGAGTTGCTTGGAGTAGATCCAGTCGATTGTGTTTATATCGGAGATGCGGAAAGCGATGCCATGGCTGCCCGCGCGACGGGGATGAAGATTATTGTTTATTCTAAAGAGAGAATGGAAGGCGTGGACGGACAGACGGCTGATTTTAGTAAAATACCCGCAATAATAAAAAATCTATGAGACCTTTGTATTCAATGATTGTGGCGACAACAATTGACGGGAAAATCGCCACCAATAAGCGGCAGTTTACGAATTGGACTTCGAAGGAGGACAAAGATTTTTTGCATAAACTTTTGGACAAGAGTGATGTGATAGTGGTGGGGAATAATACTTATAAAACCGCCAAAGAGCCGCTTAGTAAACGGAATTGTATTGTGATGACAAGAAAAGTTTTGAAAGCAACTCAACGAGGCGAAAGATTGGTTTTCTTTAACCCAGCGCGGGAAAGTTTGGACAGGTTTATTCGAAAAGAAAAATATAAGCGGGTCGCGGTTTTGGGAGGGGCGCAATCCTACACTTATTTTTTGGAAAATAATTTGCTAGATGAAATTTATCTTACGATTGAGCCATTAGTTTTTGGGAAGGGTTTCGGAATGTTTGCTACAAAAAAAGTTTTGAAGAGGTATTTTAAATTGGTTTCGGCGAAGAAGCTAAATAAGAAGGGGAGTTTGGTTCTGCATTATTCAGCTCGAAAGTAAATTTGCGAAGCTAAAATTTTGTGGTATTTTAGAGAAAGCAGAAGTTTGTTAACTGGTGTTTTTTGTGGGCTTAAACCTGTAACGAGGAGGGAATGATGAGGAGAGGAGTGAGTAGTAAGAGTCGAGCAACGCCGAATCAGGCGCGAGCGGCTGCAAGGAAGGCGAGGATAAAAGTTGCCCGGGGTGCTGTTTCTCTGACTGTTATAGCCGAGAGACAGGAGATTGTGGATGGTTTTAGAGCTGCGCCCCCTGTGCCGACATGGTTTTACCAAAGCCAAACGAACTGGAGGTATGGGTATTGATATTGATATTGATATTGATATTGATATTGATATTGATATTGATATTGATA
>JBBUBW010000026.1:4186-6099 GCA_038058095.1 Patescibacteria group bacterium
ATTGATATTGATATTGATATTGATATTGATATTGATATTGATATTGATATTGATATTGATACTAATAAGAAACCTCCGAGATCGGGATTTTGCCCTCGTCTGGATAAGTGCTAGACGGGGGTTTTTTTGGATTTTAGAGGGAAGGAATGATAAAATTTTACAAACAAAACGGTCGATAATTTTTTTGATATTAATTTATGGCAAAACATAAAAATTCAACTTTAGCGAGTTTTACTTATCTAATCTTCTTTTTGCCGATGCTGACCGGCGAGAAGAGCGATGCGTTTGTGAAATACCATATGAAGCAGGCGATTGGGCTTTTGATTACGGTTTTAGCCGCGCAAGGAGTGATAAAATACGTAGCGGTTTTAGGCGGAGCGTACGGACTTTTGAATTTGATGGCTTGGGCGCTTCGGATTTTCGCGATTGTTTGGGTGGTGGTTGGGTTTATGAACGCGCAGAGAGGAGAAGAAAAGCCGTTGCCTTGGATTGGGAAGTATTCGGGGAGGTTGTAGGTGGTAGGTTTCAGGTTTTAGAAAAAACCAATAAATAAATCAAAAAATCCGCTGGCGAGCAGTGGGTTTTTCGTTGGGTTACAAAGTAGATCAGCGAGCTCTTAGGGCGCGATCAAGCGAACCCGGGATCAATGATTCCACGATGAGTGGTCCGATTTCCATTGTGGCTCGTTCGTTCATCTCTGTCGCTGTTTGGCCGTGGCGATGATCGGGCATACTTTTCCAGCTTGGCCCAAAGAGGATAACCCTCCAGAATTTCATGATTTTCATGAGAAAGATATTTGAACTATCCATGGCCTGAAAAGCCATTTGAAGTTGATGGGCGAAGCCTCCGGTGTTTCCTTTTGGGATTAGCGTCGTTTCAATGCCACAGTTGGTGCAGTGAATTCGAGCCGAGTGGGAATCAGGATCGAGGATGTTGCTTGATTGGTAGCTTTCACAAGCTGGACACCAGTGGAAAGCTCTGGTTTGTAGCGGTATTTTGTCGCTCGGATATCGAACTGTGTAGATAGTACAAACACCGTGACGGGCGAGAATTCTTTGCCACCTTGAGGCCTCGAATTGAGCGCTCATTGTCAATCTCCTTTGTTAAGGGGTTCTAGGGAGATTATGGCTCTCGGTTTAGTTTAGGTCAACAGTTAATTGAAATACAATTGAAACACATTGGAAATTCAATAGAAGTACAGTCAAATAGGACTTATTTGGCTTCGCGGATTTCTTTTTGAATTGTGCGTTTTTTGAGGAGTTCGCGCTTGTCGTGTTTTTTACGGCTTTTGGCGAGGCCGAGTTCGAGCTTGATTAAATTTTTTTTAAGATGAGCATTTAAAGGAATGAGAGAAAGTCCTTTGTCGTGGAGGTGGCCAGCAAGATTTTTGATTTCGGATTTATGCAGAAGAAGACGGCGGGTGCGGCTGGGGTCGTAATTTTCGGGAGCGTTTTTCGGCTGATAAGCGGGGATTTCGGAATTTAGGAGCCAAACTTCGTTGTTTTTAATAATGCTATAGCTGGAGCTCAAGTTTAGATGGCCGAGTTTGACACTCTTAACTTCTTGGCCAATCAACTCTAAACCAGCCTCGTAAGTTTCGAGGATCTCGTAGTCGAAGCGGGCGCGGCGATTTTCGGCCAAGGGTTTCATGTTTTAATTATGGAGGTTTTTTAGATAAAAAAACAGCGGCCGAGCTCACTGGAGAAAGTGTAACTTGCGGGAGGTGTAGGGCAGGTACAGGTTTCTCTCTTGTAAGCTATAGCCGCTGGATATTAGAGTGGTAGTGAGTTTCAACGCCCAACCCAGGGGGTCCGGATTGGGTGTTTTGTGCGGGAAACCCACTACCACCGGGAATTCGCTTTGATGCTGGCTCTAATTTATTAGAATAAATGAAGTTTGTCAACCCAGCACCA
>JBBUBW010000027.1:0-6447 GCA_038058095.1 Patescibacteria group bacterium
AGACTCCGGTCGAAAAAATCACCGAAGTGTTTCCAAGGTCATGGGGATAGAAAGCCCAGTTAGAAATAAACCGCCTCCAAGTGGCTGTCACCCAACCCTTTGGAAATAGCGGATTTCTAACGGGGTCAACTCCAAATTACCCCTAAAATTTATGCTCTATGTAATGCCAAAAAAACGAAAAACCCCGGAGCTATTGCTCCGGGGTTATGTCGCCCTTTTTCAATGGTTCAGGTTCAGGGTATGGAAAGATTGCTACGAGTACATTCAAGGCGGCCTGGGGCAATTTTAATTCTCCCACCGGTTTATAGTCTAGCGTACCATTACTGAGAATTACCCTCTTCTTCACCGGATTGATCACTCGCCGAATAATCGGTTCGTACTCTTCTTTCTCCCAGCCTTCTTCCCGATAACCGACTTCATCCTCGTCCTCTTCGTCATACTGAATACTTTGCTGCCATGGCTGGTGGGCTGCCGTCTTTCTGTTATGATTTCTCTTTCTCGCTCCTATTTCCGATAGTTTTACTAGAATAATCAACGACATCAGCGAACCAAAACCCAACACTAGTACTACTGCGAGAGAATAAAGAGGATTCTTTATTCCGAACATTCGCAGTATTGTTACTACAAAAATGAAAACTAGCAATCCCACGGCAAAAAAAGTTCCAAAGACACTGCCGCCCCTTATCGCACCCAACCGATGACGGGTCCATTTGAAAAAAGGCTTAACCTTTCTCATATATCCTCCTCCGATGATTTGCTGCCAGTAATATACCTTATTAGCTTATAGGTTTCAATTGTTAAGCCCTTCGCTTTATGTTAATTTAAATCTCATATTGCTATAACCTATCCCCTACAACCTAAAACCTAGTTCTATGAATCACATCCGCAATTTCTGCATTATTGCCCATATAGATCACGGCAAGTCCACTTTGGCTGACCGGCTTTTAGAAGTGACCGGCACCGTTGAGGCCCGCAAAATGCGACCACAATACCTGGATCGCCTTGAGCTCGAACGTGAAAGGGGAATCACCATCAAAATGGCTCCCGTTCGAATGGCCTATACCTTAAACTTCACACCCTATATTCTGAATTTAATCGACACCCCCGGCCACAGCGATTTCTCTTACGAAGTCTCCCGCGCTTTAGCTGCCGTCGAAGGCGCTATTCTTTTAGTTGACGCCACCAAAGGCATCCAAGCCCAAACCCTTTCCAATTTCAGGCAAGCTCAAAAAGCCGGATTAAAAATCATCGGCGCGGTCAATAAAATCGATATGAATCCACCCCAGCTCGAAAAAGTAGTGGAATCACTTTCGATGCTCCTTAAAATCCCTGCCTCAGAAATCTTCCGAGTTTCCGGTAAAACCGGTCAGGGTGTATTAGAGCTTCTCGAGGCGATTATCGATCAAATCCCTCCGCCAGTCAGCGTTAATCCGCGTCTAAGTCAGCATAGTTCTGCGTTAGTGTTTGATTCCTTATACGATGACCACAAAGGCATTCTGGCTTTTATTCGAAACTTCGGTGGCTCCTTTCACACCGGAGAAGAAGTTTATCTTTTGACCAACAAAACCAAAGTGAAATTTAAAGAAATCGGTTATTTCTCGCCCGAGCTCACGCCGTCCAAAGAAATCCTCTCTGGCGAGATGGGCTATTTGGCAACCGGCATTAAAGAATCAGATTTGATTAGAATCGGCGACACCGTCTCGAGCGACTCCAAAGCCCACCCTCTTCCCGGCTATCGCGAACCCCGCCCGGTCGTTTTTATTTCTTTCTATCCCACCGCCTCCAGCAAATTTGAAGATATGAAAAATGCCCTTGGAAAATTAAAACTCACCGACTCCGCTCTCTCAATCGAGCCCGAAGCTAATGACGCCCTTGGCCGAGGGTTGAAAATCGGTTTCTTGGGCCAGCTTCATTTTGAAATTATCTCAAGCCGCCTCTCGCAGGAATTTGGCATTGAATTTATCACCAGTTTTCCTTCTGTGGCTTACCGCATCCGCCAACTGGCGGAAAAGAGGGATTACATCATCAAACAGCCCCAAGATTTCCCCGCCAAGCCGGATAAAGTTTTCCAGCCGATGATTAAAGTTGAAATTCTCTCTCCCGCCGAATATTTAAGCCAGATTGTTAATCTCAAAAAAGTTTTTGATTTGGAAGTCACCGAGATTCAGAATTTAGGCGAGAACATTATCGTGCTTGGAAAGATGCCTCTCTCGGAACTCATCCGCGATTTTGATGATCAGCTAAAGTCTGTTTCTCAGGGTTTTGCGTCGTTTAGTTATGAGCTTATAAACGACGAAGAAGCCGAGGTGGAAAAACTTGAAATTATCGTTGCCGGAGATGTTGTTCCTGCCCTAACCCGTATCGTCGCCAAAAAGGACTTAGAAAAAGAAGCTCGAAAATCAGCCGAAAAATTAAAAGAGCTTTTGCCCAAACAGCAATTTACTCAAGCCATTCAAGCCACTTCAGGCGGCCGCATTGTCGCCCGGGAAACCATTCCCGCTATGAAAAAATTGCTCGGTAATTTTGGAAAAACCGGCGGAGACAGAACCCGCAAAATGAAACTTTGGAAAAAACAACAGCGCGGCAAAGCCCGCCTTAAAGAAACCGGCCGCGTTGAAGTTCCCGTCTCCGTTTTTAGAGAGATATTAAAAAAGTGAAAACTAATCAAAACTATAATATAATGGCTTTAGATGAAAATTTTCCTAGTCGCGATTTCAATTCTTCTTATCACCGCCTTATCTTTCGAGTTATACTCTCTTTGGGGGCGCAACCGCGCCGCTACGAGTGACTTACAGCAGGCGCAAAAAAAACTTCAAGAAGTTAAAATTGATCAAAATAAACTTAAGGCCGAGCTAAACTATCTTGTCAACCCTATAAATCTGGAAAAAGAAGTCCGTTCCCGTTTCAACCTCAAATTGCCGGGCGAAAAAGCTGTTATTATCATTCCCAAAACTACATCCACCACCTCTACTCCAAATTAATCTTTAAACTATGGCCTTCCTTAAGCAATACAAACCCTACGTTGTTTTCTCCTCTTTTATTATTTTCGGCTTTGTCGTTTTTTTTCTCATCTCTGGCGGTTATTATCCCATCCTTTCCGTTAACGGCAATTTCGTGAGTGCCCGCACCTTTTGGAAAAATTACCAAGCCAGTTCGGTCTATTACCAAAAAGTTATGGACGCGTATAGTTCTACGGTTCAAGGTAAATCCAAAATCGAACCGGTTAACGTAAGCGAGGTAAAAAGATTAGCTCTTACCCAAATCGTTGAAAATATTTTAATCAGCGCCGAAGTTCAAAAAGAACTTGGAGGAGATCTCGATACTATTGTTGCCGGACGGATAAATAAGATTGATGGAGATAAAGACCTGCAGAAAGCCGCCGAAGGCGTCTACGGTTTAAACTTCGCGGAGTTTAAAGACGAAATTCTTGTGCCGTTAGCCAAAGAAGAAATCCTAACAGGCCGCCTATTTTTAGAAGGAAAGAAATTAAGCGACTGGCTCGACGAAGCCAAAAAATCCAGCCAAGTTAAAATTTTCTCCAGACAGTTCTTCTGGGACGGGAAAGAAATCCAGGTGAAAAAATAAAAAATGGATAAGAAAAAAGAACTTATCCAAGAACTAATAAAATCCGGCTACCTCAAAACTCCCGCCATCATCGATGCTTTTGAAGCCATCGATCGCGTTGACTTCATTCCGCAAGAATCGGAAGAGTCGGCATATATAAATGAACCCTTGCCCATCGGTCATGGGCAAACTATTTCTCAGCCATTAACTGTGGCGTTTATGCTTGAATTGCTCAATCCTCTGCGGGGAGAAAAAATTTTAGATATTGGTTCCGGTTCCGGCTGGCAGACCGCGCTTCTAGCCTACATTGTTAGCAAAGTTAGTGGTCATAAGTCATTAGTTGGGTCAGGTCGGGTTGTGGCCATCGAAAAAATTTTGCCCCTCAAAGCTATGACCGAAGAAAATGTTGAGAAGTATGGTTTTATCAAAAAAGAGATTGTCAAAGTTATTTGGGATGATGGCTCCAAGGGCGCGCCGGAAAATCTTGTGCCTAAAGGCGGATTTGATAAAATCATCGCCGCTGCTTCGGCTGAAAGTATTCCTGAAGCTTGGAAGAATCAACTCAAAATCGGTGGCCGTCTCGTCGCTCCTGTCAAAAACAGTATTGTAGTTATCGATAAAATTTCCGAAACCGAATTTAAAGAAGAAACACACTTCGGTTTCAGATTTGTGCCGCTAGTTAGCTAGTTTAAGTAATCCACATACGTTACTACTGTGCCGTCAATACTCGTGTTATACTAGAAATATGGAAATAATTTTACTTTGGCCAATCATAATCGTTGTTTTCTTCGTTCTTTTTGGCTTTAGGATTATTAATCAATATGATCGCGGCGTCGTATTAACCCTTGGAAAATATACCGGCACAAGACAGCCGGGACTAACTTGGCTGTTTATTGGTTTTCAGCGAATGATAAAGATTGATATGCGTATTACAACTACAGACATTCCCCAGCAGGAAGTAATTACAAAAGATAACGTCCCCGTAGGCATCAATGCCGTTGTGTACTTTCAAGTTCAATCTGCCGAAAACGCAATTTTAAATATAAAAGACTACACACTTGCCGTCTCTCAATATGCCCAAGCCGCCCTCCGTGATGTTATTGGTGGCATTGAACTCGATTCTCTGCTTTCGGAAAGAGAAAAAATAGCGGAAGAAATTCAGAAAATTGTTGTAGCTGCCACTCAATCATGGGGCATACTGGTCACCGATATAAAAATACAAGACATTGAACTTCCCGCGGATATGAAGCGCGTCATGGCTAAGCAAGCGGAATCCGAAAGGGAACGCCGCGCCGTTATTATTCGAGCCGAAGGAGAATTTCAGGCCTCCGAGCGTTTAGCGCAAGCGGCCCAAATTCTTAGCTCTACTCCAGGAGGTCTATCAATGAGGACTCTACAAACAATCGAAAAAATCAATCCAGACCCGTCCAAAACAGTCATCTTTGCTTTGCCAGTTGAAGTACTTGAGGGAATAAAAGCGATTTCTCAAGTAGTCAAATCAAAATAATAAGGTTGTTATTTAATTTCTCTTAAGAATGACTCGGCTAGTTGAGCAGTCTGTGCACTGGACTTATAAAAATTTTTCCAAACGACGACAATGTCTGCGTCGTTAAAAATTGCTTGTTGCACCTCCCTGCTAGTGTCGCCTCCGGCTACGGCAACTAAAACATTATAATTCCCCTTGATCTGTTTTATTTGATAATAAGGGATCTGTTTTTCTTTTGAAAATTCGCTTTCATCAACACCCCTATGTAGCATTACTACATCCGGGAGTTTTTTTAATTTTTTCAAAACTTCGAGCGCGCTTTCAACATTCATCATATCAATCATCGAATCAATGTTAAATTTTTGGCATTCTTCTATAAAACTATTGATTGTTTCAATCGGCGCCACTCCAAGACAAGTTGAAGCATTCGCGCCGGCATTAGCCATCATTTCTACCTCGCGAGCCGCCAAATCCGCACACTTATTATCGGCAACAATATAAGTTCCAGGCGGAGTCATTTCTTTTATCCGCGAAATAGCTTCAGTGCCGTATATTTTTATTAAAGGCGTTCCCACCTCAATCAAAATCCTATCCGAAGCCGGGAGTTGCGAAATAATCTCCTCAGCTTCTTCAAGGGTGCTATTAAGTGCAATATGAAGATATTTTTTTCGCTTTTCGAGCCTTGTTTTAGTAAATAAAAAGCTAGAAATTTTAGCTCGCATAGCCGACTGATCATTACTATTAAATTCTTTTTGAGTATTAAAGCTATCCTCCGATAAGTCTTCATCATCCTGTGACTCAGCCGCTGGAAGTAGGTGTTTAGTAAAATAAGAGGATAATAACTTAGGATTTTTTTTGAGAAAAAGGATTATTAAAATTATAATAACTCCGCCCAAAATTGGATTTATAGAAAAAGTAGCAATAATAGCAACGATTATTAAACCAGTTGGATTAAATTTATTCCGGTCTTTAGCTTGCATAGTTTCTACTTAACTAATTTCAAAAAATCCTTCGCTAAATTAGCAGTATTTTCCGGTGCTTCATAAAAGGAACGCCAGATAACCGCAATATCGGAATCATTGAAAAAAGTTCTTACAACATCGCGCGTCGTTTCTCCCCCGGCAACAGATATCAAAACCTTGCCGTATGTTCCTTTTATCCGGTGGATTTGATCGTGCTGAAGTTGCTTCTCCCTATTTCTTTCGTTTTCATCTGCGCCCCGGTGTAAAACAACTACAGTCGGTAGTTTTTTTAATTTCTGTAAAATTTCAAACGGAAATTCTATGTTCATCATATCAACCATCGAATCTATGCCAACTTTTTCGCACTCCCCGATAAATTCATTGATGGTTTCTATCGGTGCTAATCCGAGACACGTGGCCGACGAAGCGCCAGCC
>JBBUBW010000028.1:0-12390 GCA_038058095.1 Patescibacteria group bacterium
GCATGATATCATGCACGCGCCGGTTGAGAAGACGATTCAGATGCTCGATAAGATTCTCTCCGGTGAGCGGTTGTTCACGATGTAGGACACAGAATGTTGGACGTTGGATGTGAGATGTAGGACGATGGAAATCCAGAAAGGATGGTAGGTGATGGTTGGTGTGGTAGTTACCGTTGCAGGTGTTTGCTTCGTGATTTATGGGGCTGTCTGGAGTGACCTGCGGGCGATTTTGGGCGGTCTACTTTTGGCAACGGTTGGGTTATTTTTAGCCGCTCGAAGTACGCTTTCATGCGATCTGACAGAACCGGGTTAGGGGATGCTGATCTGATGCCAGGTCAGCGTTGGGACGTGAACGATTTTTCCGAGGTGAGAGGAGGTGATGGATTTGAACGTCCGAATTGGTTCAGTGAGACGTCATTTCGGTGATGATGGCAATGGTCCCGGTTTTTGGGTGCGAGGCGATGAAGGTGACGGACCTGGACCTAACTGTTTAAGCCGAGGTGACGAAGGCGATGGGCCGAGCTGCTATGCCCGTTTCGGTGATGACGGTGAAACGGGTACATGAATACAAGCCTTTGAATGACTTCTCCGAGATGGCAGCATCCGCACTTGTGATGATGGTAGGCTTCCGTAAAGTGAGGCTCAATGAAAGAGAAACTCAACTTATTCGGTTCGTTCGCTAGCTAACACCATTCCGCCGTGCACTGTGCAGAAATTAGCGTTGGGAGAATTCGGCCTCTCCCAGGCGAAACATAGGGGCCGTTGCGTACTTGTACGCGGCGGCCCTTTATTTTACCTTTAGGGATTTTGAGAATCGGTTGAGGAGGGAGTTGAAGTGGGAGCGGGGAGAATAATCTTTTTGGCAGCTTCTTTAGGTGGTTCATAAATAATCTGGAGAGTGAGTTTGGTTTCCCGACCGAGGAATTTTTTAGCGGTGATTTCTATATTATTTGGAGTGGACGAGGTGAGAGGAACGGTTTTTTGCCAAGAACCGTCGCTACTTACCGGGATTTCTTCGTTGCCGATTAAAATTTTGTCGCCATTTTTTAAAGTGCCTTGAATAGTAATTTCCTGATTGGTTGAGGTTAAAATTCCTTCGCCTTGGGGGTAAGTGAGGATTATTTCGGGGCGGCCGAAGATTTGTGAAAAGCGGAAACCAAAATAAGAGAGAACAATTACAGCAATTATGATAACTATGATTTTTTTAGTTTGAGGCTTTTTTAGGAAGCGATTTTTGGGGAGTTCGTCTTCAACACCAGAGCTTTTGATTTCTTCTTGATGTTTTAAAATTTGCCACCACTCCTCGGAATTGAATTCCAAAATCTCGCCGATTTTTTTGAGGTAGCCACGGACGTAAGGCGCGGAAGGGAGATCGCCGAAATTACCAGAATTTAGGTTTTCCAAGTGCCGGAGGGCGATTCCCGAGAGTTCAGAAAGCTTTCTTAAGTTCAAATTTTTTTCTCTAAGCTTGGCGCTTAAAAAACCCTGGAAGTCACTTGGCATATTTAGATTTGGTCGTTGTCATTAAATTTTGAATGAAAATCCGGGCCGATTCTATCCTCGAAAACTTCTCGGGGTTTAGCACCATCGCCTGGGCCGATTAATCCGTTTTCTTCCATTAAATCAAGCAGACGCGCGGCGCGGGCATAGCCGACTTTAAGCCGGCGCTGGAGGAGAGAGGCGGAGGCTTTTTTGGCTTCGCGGACAACCTCCACGGCTTCGAGATAAAGTTCATCGTCGTTTTCTGAATCTCCATCAAAGCCATTGAGGACGTCGTTGGAATTGGAATTTCCGCCGTTGCCGTTTGAAAGGTCGATTTCTTCGGATTCTCCTTCTTCGGGCTGGTTATTATCCCGAATGAAGTTGGCGACTTTAGTAACTTCCTCTTCGGTTAAGTAGGCGCCTTGGATGCGTTTAGGTTTGGAAAGTTCGGAGGAGATAAAGAGAAGGTCGCCGCCGCCCAGAAGTTTTTCGGCGCCACCGGTATCGAGAATGGTTCGAGAATCGATTTGGCTTGCGACTTGGAGAGCGATGCGGCTTGTGATGTTGGCTTTAATTAATCCAGTGATGATTTCGACTGACGGGCGTTGGGTGGAGAGGATTAAGTGGATACCGGTCGCGCGCGCCATTTGCGCCAAACGAACAATTGAACCTTCGAGCTCGCGACCATAGGAGGTCATTAAATCGGCGAGTTCGTCGATAACAATTAAAAGATAAGGCAGAGATTCTTCCGGGTTGGATTTATTATATGAACCAATGTCTCGCCGGCCGGCTCCAAGAAGAAGGTCGTAGCGTCGATCCATCTCGCTGATTGCCCACCTTAAGGCGTTAATAGCTTTTTTGTTTTCAGTAATAACACTAGTGGCGAGATGAGGGAGGCCGTCATAGACAGAAAGCTCCACTCGCTTTGGGTCGATGAGGATCATTTTAAGGGTGGAGGGCGAGTTTTTATATAAAAGAGAAATGATAATCGAGTGGATGGCGATAGATTTTCCGGAACCGGTCGCGCCAGCGACAAGGAGGTGGGGCATTTTTTCGATGTCGGCGAAGACTGGTTCGCCACTTACGTTCCGGCCTAAAGGAAATCCTAGGGGTCCCGTTCCTTGGAATTCCGGATAGATTATTAAACTTCCGAGGCGGACGAGCGCGGCGGCTTTGTTTGGAACTTCAATGCCGACTAAAGATTTGCCGGGAATGGGAGCTTCGATGCGGATAGGGTGAGTGGCGAGAGCAAGCGCGAGGTCTTGGCTTAAAGCGGTAATGCGGGTGAGCTTCACGCCTTCGGCGGGTTTTAAAGTATAGCGGGTGACTTTCGGGCCGACATTGATTTCGCCCATATCAACCGGGATGCCGAAGGATTCCAGTGTTCTTTTTATAATATTGGCGTTGGCGCGGAGGTCGCCAGTGGTGGGTTTTTCGGTTGAAGATTTTAAGAGATCAAGCGGAGGGGCAATATAATCTTTTATTTTTTTCGGAGTTATTTTTTTTGGTTTAGGAGAGCTCGAGAATATGGAGGTAATGCCTTTTTTTATCGAGCTTTCTTTTTCTTGGTTTTCTTCTTCACCCTCCTCATCTTCTTTCTCTTTTTCTTCTTCCTCGTCCGATTCGTTTTCTTCAGATTCCACTTCGGTGGTTTTTTCTTTGCGCTTAGGAAGTTTAATTTTTAGAGGAACATTAAGAGTGACTAATATGGAGATAATTAAAATAAGGAAATTGATGATGGTGCCGGTGATTTGACCGAAAGGAGTTTTAAGAGACCCGAGGATGTATCCGAGCCAGCCGCCTTTTTCATCGGCAAAGATTTGAATTAGTCCTAAAGAAGAGAGGAGGACTAAAAGGGCGCCAGAGAAAACAATCCAAGATGGGCGCTTTTTGCTAGTGAGAATTAAAGCGCCGCCAGCCATAACTAAACTTATAGGCAAAATAAGATAACCCCAGCCGAGGAGGGTATTTAGGGTTTTGTAGATAAATTCCCCAACCGGGCCGGCTTTATGGGCTTGAGCGAGGACTAAAATTAAACCTACGCCAACTGCGGCGATGCCCCAAATAGAGCGTTTAGTTTCGGGCTTGAGCCAACCCGAATCGTTATCCTCTTCTTCGTTTTTACGTTTTCTAGCCACTGCGTGTATATTTTCTTATATTAAGCGTCTTTTCGCAAATTTTAGGATCAGACTAGTTATGGCAGGGGAAATGTTTTAGAATTTATACTAATCAACATGGATATCTCTAAAATTAATCGAGCTATTTTTAAAACTTATGACGTGAGGGGAATTTACCCTTCAGATGTAAACGGCGAAGTAGCGGAAGTAATCGGACGAGCTTTAGGGACGATGTTTGGGAAGGGGCCGGTGGCAGTGGGGAGAGATATGAGATTGGGGAGTGAGGAGCTATTTAGCGGTTTAGTTAAGGGGCTGACGGATGCGGGGACGAATGTGCACGATTTGGGTTTGGTGCCGATTGACGCGGTTTATTTTATGGTGCATAAATTAAATTATGCCGGGGCGATTATGATTACCGCTTCACACAATCCGAAGGAATATGACGGTTTTAAAATTGTAAAAAAAGGCGAGACGATGGAGTGGATCAGGGGGACGGATTTGTGGCCGAGAGTGGAGGCGGGGAACTTTAATGCTGCGAGTCAGCCGGGAGCAGTGATTGAAGAAAATATTTGGGATAAGTATATCGAGCACATTTTTTCTTTTATTGATGTTTCTAAAATTAAACCCCTAAAAGTAGTGGTGGATGCGGGAAATGGTTTAGCGGGGAAAGTGATACCGCTGATGACTCCGCGGTTGCCGATAAAAATAATTCCGCTTTTTTTTGAACTAGACGGTAATTTCCCCGGACACCCTTCAAATCCTTTGATGCCGGAGAGCCAAGTGGCGGTTCGAAATAAAATTTTAGAAACTGGCGCAGATTTCGGGGTGATAATTGATGGCGATACTGACAGAATATGTCTCGTTGACGAGAAGGGAGATTTTGTTAGATCTGATATGACGACGCTTTTGCTGGCCCAGCTACTGCTTAAGAAAAATCCGGGAGCAGGCATTGCTTACAACGTGATTTGTTCGCGAATGGTGCCTGAGAAAATTAAAGAATGGGGAGGGCAACCACTCCGAAGCGCTGTTGGATTTGTGAATATGGCAAAAGCGATGAGAGAAAATAATGGAGTTATGGGCGGGGAGCTTTCTGGGCACTACTCTTTCCGTGACAATGGTTATGCCGATTCTGGATTTATCGCGCTTTTGATTTTACTCCAATTCATTTCCGAATCGAATCAACCGCTTTCGGAAATAGTTAAACCATTTCAAAAGTATTACAAAGGAGACGAGGTGAATTTTCCTTTAACTTCTTTATTGAGCGATGAGGTGATCGCAAAACTGGCAGAGAAATATAAGGACGGGAAGCAGGATCTGTTAGATGGGCTGACGGTGGAGTATCCGGATTGGTGGGTGAATGTCCGGCCGTCGAATACCGAACCGCTCTTAAGGGTGACGCTTGAGGCCGACAATAAGGAATTATTTGATTCGAAGCGGGACGAGATTTTGGGGTTTGTGAAAAATTTGAGTATAAAATAAATTTTCCTTGAGTTGTTGATTTTAGGTTTATTGGGCGATTGTTTTTAATTATTTGTTGATAAACTGTGAGTAATAAAAAGGGAGCTATAAACCATAACGAATAATAGGGGTGTGTCTTAGGGCGTTTTAGTTGCCTATTTTTTTATAGGTGGTATGGTGAGGGTAGAAAGTTGTCAACCTTTAACCTAAGTGAAGGGAGGTGAGGAAAATGACGCCAGAAGTTAGAATCCATCTCAATGGCGTGATGTCGATTGCTTGGCGGACGGGTTCAATTGAGAAAGCAGTTGCGGAACTGGAGGAAATTTGCCGGGGAGCCGATGAGCCTGGAATTTCTCGCGAGGAGAGAGCGATTCGAGCTCTTATTAGAGAGAACAGATCTATAATTCTAAAGGCTATCCGGAGGGTTTCGCTCAAGGAAGAAAAATTCACCGCATCCGACGGGGTCGATTACGTCATAGAGAGGGTCTTCAATGGGTATTCTGCGTTACCTCACAGCGCTGTGGCTGCTTAGCCACCATCGGGGTCTTCGAGTTGAACGGAACTTGGAGACCCTTTGTATTTTTAAGATTTAATGTTGACGATTTTACTTGTAGCTGGTAACTTAGGGGTTAAGTATGAACCAGTTACTATTTAATAGCTCGTATGGAGTGAAGTTTTCGGTAAAACAGATAGTTCAGGAGATTGTTAGCTTTATGGCGTTCGACATGAAGCGCCGGTATAAAATTACAATCGGGACGGACTCGGAGCGGATTGCCGGTAATCAGGCTGATTTTGTATCGGCGGTTGTAGTGCATCGGGTGGGAAACGGCGGGCGATATTTTTGGAGAAGAGTTGAGCTCGGTAAGTTTCACACTCTTCGGGATAGAATTATCAAGGAGGTGCTTTTATCTTTGGAATTAGCTCAGGAAGTTTTAGCGGAACTTAAAAAAATTAAGGATATTAGTTTTGATTTTGAAATTCACGCGGATATTGGAGAGAATGGCGAGACGAAGGTGATGATTCAAGAAGTGGTGGGTATGATTCGAGCCCATAATTTTGAGGTGAGAACGAAGCCAGGGAGTTATGCGGCATCTAACGTGGCGGACCGACACGTGTAAAGTGTCAGGTATCAAGTGTCAGGCGTCAGGTGGGGTGTAATAGTGGGGTATATTTCATGCAATGAAAGAAGAAAATAAAGGATATAAAAAGTTAAAGGTTTACGAGGAGACGCATAAATTGGTAAAAGAAATTTATTTGGCAACAAGCAAATTTCCTAATTCAGAGTTGTTTGGTTTAATTTCTCAAATGCGGAGGTGTGCTGTTTCTGTGACGGCAAACATTATCGAAGGTCAAGCACGCTCGAGTAAAAAAGAGTTTAAACAGTTTTTATATATAGCGAACGGCTCACTCGCTGAGTTGGAGTATTATTTAGAACTATCTCTCGATCTTGGTTATATAACCAAAGAAGAATTTGAAAAATTAGATTCACGGAGGATGGTTGCCGGCTCTTTATTGGGCGGTCTGTTGAGATATTTTAAGAATTAATTTTATCTTGATACTTGATACATGAAACTTGACACTATTGTATTCGATATTGAAACGAAGAATTTTTTTACCGACCCGGAAGTGGGATGGAATAATTTTGGCGCACTCGAGATTTCGATGATTGGAGTTTATTCTTACGCCCAGGATAAATATTTTTCTTTCGAAGAGACGGAGATGGTTAAGGCGGGTGAGCTTTTTAGGGAGACGAGCCGGTTGGTGGGGTTTAGTTCAAACAGGTACGATATCCCCGTTTTAAATTTACATTTTAAGGCTCTAAAAGAAACCAGCGATATTGATTTGTGGCAGAAGGAGAGGGTGGATATTCTAGAGGAGCTTGAAATGGCGATGGGCAAGCGGGTGAGTTTAAGCAAGCTCGCGGAGGCGAATTTGGGAGTGGCGAAGGATCACTCAGGAGCGGAGGCAATTGAATTTTATAAGCATGGAAGAATCGAGGAATTGAGAAACTATTGTCTTGAAGATGTACGGCTTACAAAAGAGCTTTATGATCTATATAGAAATCGCGGATATTTTTTGGTGGCGGATAAAGTGAGCGGGGAGTTGCAGAAGGTGCAGGTGAAGCCGCCGGAGACGCAGGCGATGTTGTTTTAAGTTAGCCCTGGAACTAATTTAGGAAGTAGTTCAGAGAAATCCAGAATTCCTAAATTAGTTCCAGGGTTAGCTACGAAATACGAATTGAGTACGAATATACGGATAAAAAAACTATAATTCCTACTTTGGCCTGTGAGGCAAGGGATTTTGAGCTATTGACGGATTGGGGAGGTGCGTGCTATAATTGGGACAGAATATTGAAGGTTGGCTTGGGGTCTCGGCATGGGGTCGGGATGAGGAGTTAACCAAACAAAGGAGCAAGAAATGGCACGGAATATTCCTTCAACTGTAAGCGGCGCTGGTTTGATTACCGGTTTTTGGGCGAAGCTCGAGAAAGAGCGCCAGCAACGCGGAATCAGCGACGAGGATTTCCACGCCGCGATTGCCGAAGAGAGTCCGCTCATTCCGAAGTTTGCGGACATGATCGCGGAGTTTTCCCGTCCGAAGTTGCTCGAGCCGGTTGGAACGATCACCATCCCCGCCACCACCAAAAAGTTTGTGGCGAAGGAGCGTTTCGTTCTCGGCACTGGTTCGGGAATCTCCTACTTCGGAGACGACTTCAAAAAGTGGTTCTTGGACAAAGTCGAAGAGCCATTCGCCGGGAGTACTATTCGCGCTTTCAGACTGCACGAGTCGTTGCTCGATGGACCGATCATTGCCGAACTGGGCGGTGAAGCCAAGGCGGAAACCACGCTGGCCGAGATTGATGCACTTGTGGCGCGCCAGAAAAACGGCGAGGGCGGAATTCTACTTACCAACGGCTACGCGAATATATTCTACGTTCGCGATGCCGCTGGCGTTCTCCGAGCGGTGGGCGTGTTCTGGCGCGACGATGGCTGGCGTGTGGACGCGAGCTCGACTTCGGATCCGGACGGGTGGAGCGGTGGCAGCCGGGTTTTCTCCCGTAATTCTTGAGACTACTAGAGCTCTAGACTTCTCCAATCTAGAACCCTAGGCACTTTGACCCCCTCGGTCTGCTACAGCGGACCGAGGGCTGTTTTTTAAAAATATTTTTTGATATAATTTGTGGCGAGATTCATGCGTTACGCGACGGTTACGGCTTTCGTGTCGTGGTTTCAAGATAATTCTCGCGAGAGTTGCGCCGGGTACGCCTCGCGCAAGAGTGTGAGGAATATCTTTTAAAAAAATACAAGAATTAGTACAAGGAGCTTGAGGACTTTTGAGGTCCCAAATTAGATTCAACTCCGAGAGCCTGCCTTCGGCAGATCAAGGAGTGGTGGCGCGGATGGCTTTTTGTACGAGAACTGGCGTTCTCCAAGCGGTGAACGTGAACTGGAACGATGATGGCTGGAACGTGAACGCGAACTCGACTTCGAATCCGAACAGGTGGAACGATGACAACCAGGTTTTCTCCCGAAATTATTGTTTTTTGATGATACTGGGTTGATAATTTTTTGGACTAGTTCTACTATGAGAAAGATAGAAAATATGACTTGGGATTACGCTCAAACCGAATATGAGAAGCAGGCCAAAGCCGATCCGCGCTGGCACTTGGAGCGACTTATTAACGGTCAAACAAAAGGAAAAATAGATCGTCGCCTGCTAGAAAAATATCTTCCCGAACTCAAAATTTCCGAAGACAGGCGGGCATTTTTAGAATTACTATTGTGGAACAAGAAATTTTAACTTCCGACCAAAAACTGGTTTTAAAGGCGGTAGTCCAAGAAGGGAACTTATCAGGTTTTTATTTGTCGGGCGGCACCGCGCTTGCTTGTTATTATCTCCATCATCGGTTTTCCGATGATTTGGATTTTTTCACTTTTGAAGAAATTGACCCAATTTTCATTCATAGTTACGCTGAAAAGCTTAAATTAGCCATTGATTCAAAAAGTTTTCGTTTCGAACGGCTCCATGATCGTTATCAGTTTTTCTTTGAATTGAAAAACAGGGAATTAAAAATCGAATTTGCTCGTTACCCATTTTCTCAACTTGAGAGCCCCGGCCGATTTGACGGTATTTTGGTGGATAGCTTTCGAGATATCGCCGCTAATAAACTTATGGCTCTTTTGGATCGTTTTGACCCCAAAGACTTTGCCGATCTTTACTTCACTATTCAAAAAATTACTCTCCCACAAATTAGAGCTGATGTTGAAAAAAAATTTGGCCATAAAATTAGCGCGACATTCTTAGCCGGAGAGCTTGCTAAGGTGCGTCGCATTGAAGCGTTGCCTAAAATGATAAAGCCCGTAACTATTGAGGAGCTAAAGAATTTCTTTGCTGAACTTATTAAGGGGTTATCGCCCGAGATTTTTTAGATATTAATTTTGAAAGATAAATTGGAAAATTTTGTAAGATAATAATAGAGGTACCCGGTTGACAGGGTTTTTAAAATTTTAAAAAATATTATACGGCGCTCTAATATGTAGCGTATCGCCCACATGACACGTAATATAAAAATAAGAATAAGTCGAAGAAAAGCCGTTTAAACCCTCCAAGATTTTTTTCAAAAACCTAGGAGGGCAAGTAAAAATTATGAGAAACAAAAAATTATTAACGTTTGCTGTTTTGGGGGCCATTTTGAGTTCTGTTTTAACTTTTTCGTTAGTTACACCTCAAGTAAAGGCGGGGTTTTTGGGCGATGTTTGGAATTCGATTAAAAAACCATTTGCGGGCGGCGAAGAAACCAATTCTTTGCCAGCTGCGAGTGAGGACCGGAATGCGTCTTTGAAAAAGGAATCAAATCCAGAGGTGCCACTTTATAAGCCAGCTCTTGATTACGAGCAAGCAATGATTGGCGCGGTAAAGAAGGCGTCGCCGGCGGTGGTTTCAATCACGATTTCGAAAATGGTGCCGATTTTGGAGAATTGTCCCTATAGCCCTTTTTCAGATTTACCGCCGGAATTCCAGCAATTTTTCGGGCAGGATTTTCAATTTTCCCAGCCGTGTGATAACGGCAAGAAGGAGCTGAAGGAGGTGGGGGGAGGCAGCGGGTTTATTGTTTCTTCGAATGGGCTGATTTTAACCAATAAGCACGTGGTTTCTGATGCTAGCGCGTCCTATTCAGTTCTTACCAATGACGGGAAGAATTATAAAGCTAAGGTTTTGGCGAGAGATCCGGTTCAGGATTTGGCGGTGGTGAAAATCGAGGCGACGGGATTGCCAACGGTAGAACTGGGGGATTCGGATTCGATCCAGCTGGGGCAAACGGCGATTGCTATTGGGAATGCTCTAGGAGAGTTTAGAAATACGGTTTCGGCGGGAGTAATTTCGGGTTTGTCGAGAGAGGTGACGGCCGGGGGTGGAGGTATGAAGGAAACAATCTCCGGAGTAATCCAGACGGACGCGGCGATTAATCCCGGCAATTCGGGCGGGCCATTACTTAATTTACGCGGACAGGTGATTGGGATAAACACGGCAATCGTATCCGGCGCTCAAAATATTGGATTTGCAATACCAATAAATAAAGCCAAGAGAGACATCAATTCAGTGAAAGCTACCGGAGAAATTCAAGCGCCTTATTTAGGGGTGAGATATTTGGCGGTGACGCCGGATTTGGCTAAGAAAGAAAAACTGCCGGTTGATTACGGCGCTTTGGTTCGCGGGAATGAAGATGGTCCGGCAGTGGAGAAAGGATCGCCGGCGGCGCAGGCCGGAATTGTGGCGGAAGATATCATTTTCGAAGTAGAAGGTAAAAAAATTACCAAGGATTTGTCGCTTTCGGGAGTGATTTCGCAGTTTTCTGTCGGACAGACGGTGAATTTGAAAATAAATCGGCAAGGGAAAGAAATAAATCTAAAAGTCAGTCTTGGCAAGAGGCCGGAATGATGCTATAATTCAAAAGTTAAAGATCAAAGTGAAAAATTTTGGTGGCTTATAATTTTCTAAGAAAATTATAAGCTTCACTAACTTTTAGTTTTACATTTTTTAACATGCCAAACTTTCATCGTTTCACAATTAAAGCCCAAGAGGCGCTTCAAAACGCGCAAGAGCTTGCAGCTCGGAAGAGTCATGGAGAGCTAAAAGCTCTGCACCTTTTGGCGAGCTTGCTTGAGGATCAACAATCTTTGGTCCAGCCGATTTTGGTTCGGACCGGAGTTAATTTGGATAAACTTCACAGCCAACTGGAGATGGAGCTTGATCGCTTGCCTAAGCTTGTGAGCGGATCAAATATCGGTCAGCTTTATTTGTCGCAAGAGTTGATGCAGGTTTTAGACCAGGCGGCTAAGGTGGCGGCGGGCCAGAAGGATGAATTTATTTCCTGCGAACATATGCTTATCGCGATTTTGGAAACACCTTCTCCGGCTCAATTGGTGCTACATCAGTTTGGATTAAAGAGGGATTTAGCGCTTAGAATTCTTAATCAGCTTAGGGGATCGATGCGAATTACTGATGAAACTCCAGAGTCTAAGTTTCAAGTTTTAGAAAAATACGCTATCAACATTACAGATAAAGCTAAATCTGGCGCATTGGATCCGGTGGTGGGGAGGGAGGAAGAGTTAAGACGGGTGATTCAAGTGCTTTCGAGGAGAACAAAGAATAATCCGGTTTTAATTGGAGAGCCGGGAGTGGGAAAGACGGCAATTATTGAGGGTTTGGCTCAGAGGATTATAAGCGGCAATGTGCCGGAACCGCTTAAAAATAAGCAAATAATCATGCTTGATTTGGGAGCTTTGATTGCCGGAACTAAATTTAGAGGCGAATTTGAGGACCGACTCAAAGCATTTATCAAAGAGATTAAAAACGAGAGCGGGAAAATCATTCTATTTATTGATGAGATTCATACAATCGTGGGGGCCGGAGCGGCTGAGGGGGCGGTGGATGCTTCTAATTTGTTAAAACCGGCATTGGCGAGAGGGGAACTTCATGCGGTGGGGGCAACCACAATTCGAGAATATCAGCGCTATATAGAAAAAGATCCGGCGTTAGAGAGGAGATTCCAACCAATTATGGTTGATGAGCCGAGTATTGATGACAGTATCGCGATACTACGAGGGCTTAAGGAGAAATATGAGATTCATCACGGACTGAGGATAACGGATGACGCAATCGTGGAAGCGGTTAGTCTTTCAGCTAGATACATCACAGACAGGTTTTTACCGGACAAGGCAGTGGATTTGATTGACGAAGCGTCGGCGGCAAGAAGATTGGAGTCTGAGAGCTTGCCTAAAGAGATTGATAAAGTTAGACACGATGTTATGAAATTAGAGGTCGAAAAGCA
>JBBUBW010000029.1:0-25932 GCA_038058095.1 Patescibacteria group bacterium
ATATTGCCATTTCCCCATCCTAGAGGAAACCGCCATATGTGTGTGCACATTACCATCTCCCATTGACAGCCGTCGTAAAACCTTTACAATTACTCATTGTCAATAAACAAAATAAAACAAGTCGAGTTTTAACAAGGTTCTAGCTTCTAGGTGTTAGTTTATAGAGAGCACTCAATATCTAAAACCTAAAACCTCCAACCTAAAACCTAACAAAAAATGGCTAAAGAATCTTTTGATCGTTCTAAACCTCATATAAACGTCGGCACTATCGGTCACGTTGACCACGGCAAAACTACTTTAACTGCGGCTATCACCCACATTCTCTTCATGAAGGGTTTGTGTAAAAAAGAGGAAGGCGTGGGTCAAATTGACAACGCTCCGGAAGAAAAAGCTCGTGGTATCACTATTGCTCTTCATCACTCGGAATACGAATCCGAGAAGCGCCACTATGCGCACATCGACGCTCCGGGACACGCCGACTACATTAAAAACATGATTACTGGTGCCGCTCAAATGGACGGCGCGGTTTTGGTTGTGGCCGCCACTGACGGTCCCATGCCTCAAACACGAGAGCACATTATTTTGGCTCGTCAGGTAGGCGTGCCCGCTCTTGTTGTCTTCTTAAACAAAGTTGATCAAGTTGATGACCCGGAATTGGTGGATCTAGTTGAATCCGAAGTCAGAGAGCTTCTTAAGAAATATGAATTTCCTGGTGACGAAATTCCAGTTATTCGCGGTTCGGCCTTAAAAGCTTTAAACGTGAAATCAGTTGACGATCCGGATGCCAAACCGATTTTGGATCTAATAAAAGCGTTGGATGAATATATTCCTCAACCGGTTCGCGACCTCGACAAGCCGTTCCTTATGCCCATCGAAGACATCTTCTCGATTGAAGGCCGTGGCACGGTAGTTACCGGTCGCGCCGAACGTGGCAAAATTAAAGTCAACGAAGAAGTTGAAGCGGTCGGCTTAAGGCCAACCCAGAAAACTGTTGTCACCGGCATCGAAATGTTTAATAAGCTTTTGGACGAAGGCCAAGCTGGAGACAACGTCGGTATTCTCTTGAGAGGGTTGAAGAAGGAAGACGTTGAGCGCGGTCAGGTTATCGCCAAGCCGGGCTCTATCACGCCTCATACCGAATTCGACGCTGAAGTTTATATCTTAAGCAAAGAGGAAGGTGGCCGTCATACCCCGTTCTTCAAAGGATATAAGCCTCAATTCTATATTCGAACCACTGACGTCACCGGAGAAGTTACTCTTCCGGAAGGAACTGAAATGGTTATGCCAGGCGATACCGTGAAAGTAGGCGTTAAGCTCATCGCTCCGGTTGCCTTGGAAGAAAAACAGCGCTTTGCCATCCGCGAAGGAGGTAAAACTGTTGGCGCGGGTGTTGTTACTAAAATTATTAAATAGGTTCTAGGGGTTAGGTTTTAGTTTTTAGTGAGAGTTTCCTACAACCCAAAACCTATAACCTATAACCTAATTTAGAGCATGCCTAAGAAAAAAGAAACCGAATCAATCCAAAAATTGAGATTGAGAATTAGGGGCTACGACCATAAGTTGGTCGACAATTCCCTAAAACAAATTATCGATACCGCTAATCATGGCGATGCGAAAGTTGTTGGACCGATTCCGCTTCCCACTGAAATCAAAAAGTATACCGTTAACCGTTCCACTTTCGTCCACAAAGATTCCCGCGAGCAATTCGAGCTCAGGATTCATAAGCGAATGATCGACATTCTAAACCCCACTCCCAAGATTATCGAATCTCTAAGTAATTTAAACCTTCCAGCAGGCGTGGACATAGAAATAAAAATGACTTAAAACCGGAGCCTGCCCCGTACTTAAATTTGGATATTTCAAGATATTTCAAAGAGTTAAGCTCTTCCAAATTTATAGTATCGGGGCTTGCCCGGTAGTGAAATTCGGATTTTCTTTGGGTTTAACCCATCCGAATTTCTACTATCCGGGTCGATATCGAAATTAAGATGACATAAACAACCACGGGCTCACGCCCGTGGTATTCTAGCTGCCAAGCTGCGCTTGTCCTCGATCCTCCTTGTCCTGAAGTTCGATGTATTTTCGGATAGTGCCTTCATCGAGGCCAACCGTGGAGACAAAGTAGCCATCCGACCAAATACCGTCAGCGCCATAAATAGAACTAAAAAACAGCTCGCAAGAGCTGTTTTTTGGCGTAGGAGAAGTAGCGATTAGCCAGGTTTTTTAAGGCCAAACCTGCTATTGACATAATAGCACAAAATATATTATACTTAGAGCGTAAGTAGCTCTTTGATAATAGCGAGATTTCGCTGCAGTCCAGAGCGGCTTTCATTAAGCCTTTGTGGACTGTGGCGAAACCAATAACGGCAAGCCCAACAGTAGCACATTTCACTCTTAGAAAGGAAGGATCGCTATGAGTAGCGATAAGGCCTTGAATCCCGCAACACTGGAGTTGACACAAAGGATCCAAGTTCTTTTTCCGAGGGACATTGACGCTGATGTCCTTCAGGCATGGAACGGAACTCCCGGAGAAGTCATCTCCACCCGACTCCGCGAAACCTTCGGGAAAGCTCCCGAACCCGCGGCGCCGCCCGAACCGCAACCTCTTCTCGACTTCGTCGGTACAACGACGATCTCCGCGACAACCGAGCCCTTCATCGCGAAGGACAGGTTCAAGCAGGACACGAGTCGCAAGGCCAAGCCGAAGATCTCTTACCTCGGCGACAACTTCAAGGCGTGGTTTCTCAAGAAGACCGAGCAACCGATCAGTCAGACCATGCTTCGCTCTCAGCGACTCGTGAAAGCATCGCTCGATCAGCCGATCATCGCGGAGCTGGGTGACGAAGCGAAGTCCGAAACCACTCTCTCCGAGATCTTCGCGCTCATCTCGCTGCAGTCGAACGGCGAGAATGGCGTGCTACTCACGAACGGCTACGCCAACATCTTCTACGTCCGCGACGTGAACGGCGTGCTCCGTGCCGTGCGCGTCTACTGGTGCGACGACGGCTGGCTCGGGAGCGCCTATGCCCTGGACGGCGGCAGGTGGTACGGCGACCGCCGGGTTTTCTCTCGCAATTCCTGAACACCTGGGAACCTTGGGGTTTCATGACCCCTTGGAACCTGGACACTGTGACCCCTTCTGCAAAACATCGCGGGAGGGGTCATCTATTTTTTAATACTGCGATCAGTTTTGCTATACTATATTCGAGATCGTGTGTTACGGGGCGGCTACGGCTTTCCTGTCACGGACTTAAGATAGTTCTCTGCGGGAGCCACGCCGGATACGTCTTGCGTGGGAGTGTGGGAATAAATCTTTCAAAAACATAACAGGAATTGGTACGTGCGTCTGGCGGACTTCAATGTCCCAAATAAGATTCAACTTCAAGATATTGGCCTCGGGGTTTTCCGCCCAATATCAAGAGGTGGTGGCGCGGATGGGCGCATGTACGAGAGTGGTTGGTGCTCCGTGCCGTGAACGTCAACTGGAACGACGACGGCTGGCTCGTGAGCGCCTATGCCCTGGACAACAACAGGTGGAACGACGACAACCAGGTTTTCTCTCGCAACTACTGTGGTTCTCCCGCTCTCTTTGCGGGAGTTTTACTTTCTATGCCTTTTTTCCAGCCCCAAAGCATCTTGCCCACCTCTTCAATATTGGCGAGCAGGGCAGAGTAATGCACCGTGGTCATAAGTTTATTTTCCCAAGCGATTTGCAGAAAGAACTTTAAAATATCAACTCTAGTAACGGCTTTTGCAAGCAAGGGGAGTTTCTGTTCTGGTGGCGTATAGCTGGATAAATAGATGAGTTCCAGCGCGTCCAAAAAAGCCCGCTCGATTTTTTGACCGATGCCGAACCGTTCTACTTTGGGGAAGTTCTTGTAGAGCGCGAGCCAGCTTTTATAGGCATCTTTGAGCTTGACGAGGGTCAGAGGTCGTCTCTCTCTCTCTCTCTCTCTCTCTCTCTCTCTCGATGTCGCCCGCGGAATTGTTTTTATTCATATGTTTGAAGATATTATATCATTTGAAAATCTGTGCAATGCCTGGCGAGAGTTTGTGCGGGGCAAAAAACTCAAGAAGGACGTTACGGACTTCTCTCTCGACCTTTCCGGCAACCTCTTTGCGCTTCATGATGATTTGAAGAATAAATCCTATCAACACGGTGCTTATCAAGCATTTAATATCAGTGATCCGAAACCAAGAAGTATTCATAAGGCGTCCGTTCGCGACCGCCTGCTCCATCACGCTATCTATCGAAAACTCTATCCATTCTTCGACAGAGTTTTTGTTGCCGATTCTTTTTCTTGCCGCTTAGACAAAGGCACCCACAGAGCCATCAACCGCCTTCGAGAGTTCAAGTATAAAGTTGGTAAAAACAATACTCGGACAGTTTGGGTTTTGAAATGCGACATCCGTAAGTTTTTTGAAAACATCGATCACGAAATTTTACTTGATATTTTAAAATCGTATATATCGGATGAAAAAGTCATTTGGCTGCTTCACGAAGTGATAAAGAGTTTTTATTCGAAACGTCCCGGCGTCGGTTTACCACTGGGTAATTTAACTTCTCAACTCTTGGTAAATATCTATATGAATGAATTTGATAGGTTTATAAAACATAATCTCAAAATTAAGTATTACGTCCGCTATGCCGACGACTTTGTTTTCCTTTCCGAAGATAGAGAATGGCTTGTAAATCTTTTACCTAAAATAAAGAAGTTTTTGAACGAGAGATTAAAACTAGAACTTCATCCGGATAAGGTTTTTATCAAAACTTTGGCTTCGGGTGTGGATTTCTTAGGTTGGGTTAACTTTACCAATCATCGAGTTTTGCGAACGGCGACTAAGAGAAGGATGCTAAAAAAGTTAGCGAGTAAAAACGATGATTCAACCCTTAGTTCTTATCTCGGCTTGTTAAGTCACGGCAATACTCACAAACTTCGCGAAAAAATTCTCAAATTTTCACCCGCAAACAAAGCCTCTATCTGACATAATTTCGCTAAAAACGGGGCTGTTTTGTATCAAAATGCCCTTATTTTCTCGTGGTTTTCCTCTATTTTCAGGAATGCGGTTGGGGACTGGACCCCGGTACTAATTAAGGAAAGGTTTTTGTTCGGAGAGGAAAGACGAGGGGTATATATTACCTAATTAAAAGAATATTCACGTTACCAAGGGCTAAAATTCCTTAATTAGTCCCGGGGCTGGACATTGGTTTCGGTCTAGTGTAGAATAGTCACCAAGGTTTTAGCTGGGTAAGCTTGCCTTCTGAGCTTGGTACTTAATCCTTGAAATGCTAAATTTTTTAAATCTAGCAAGTAGGAGTTGCAACGAACCATTTGAGCACTCTTGAGGGTAGTATCTGCGATATGCTTGGAGGCGAAATTGCTGCGGCTATAAACGCAGCTAATTTTTTTTATTGCGCTGCTCCTTGTTCAATATAAAAAACAAAATGTTTTTAATCGCCAAAAAAATTAAAATGAGCCAGATTTGGCAAGGCGAAAAAGTGACTCCGGTTACGGTTATTAAAGCCGAACCCAATAAAGTTTCTTTGATTCGAACTCAGGAAAAAAACGGCTACGAAGCCGTTCAGCTTTCTCTCGGAAAAACCAGACGCGAATTCAGGATTAGCGATTCGAAATTAGCCCTCAATGATTCCGTGGATGTTTCCTCTTTTGCCGAAGGAGATACGGTTCGAATTACCGGTACGTCTAAGGGACGCGGTTTCCAGGGAGTCGTTAAGCGGCACGGCTTTCATGGCGGTCCCAAAACGCACGGACAAAAAAACCGCCTTCGCGCTCCCGGTTCAATCGGCTCCACTGCTTTTCAGCGCGTAGTTCCGGGCAGGAGAATGGCTGGCCATATGGGTGTTGAAAAAGTTACTGTTAAAAATCTTAAGGTTGCCAAAGTGGATCCGGAAAATAACCTCCTTTATCTTAGGGGAGCTGTTCCCGGCAGACGCGGCAGCCTTTTAACTATCCGCAAAACCAGTAAATAAACCATGAAATTTCCCGTCATAAATCTTAAAGGTGAGAAAGTAAAAGAGCTGGAATTATCCGACTCGATTTTTGGCATTAAGTGGAATCCCGAACTCGTTCACCAGATTTTAACTTCTCAGCTCGCTAACCGAAGGAAACCCTGGGCTCACGCCAAAGGACGGGGAGAGGTGCGAGGCGGCGGGCGTAAACCGTGGAGGCAGAAAGGAACCGGCCGAGCTCGGCACGGTTCTACGCGTTCTCCAATCTGGATCGGCGGCGGCAAAGCTCATGGTCCCAATAAAGAAAGGAATTATAGCGAGAAAGTAAATAAAAAAATGAATCGGTTAGCCATCTTAGGCGCTCTTTCAAAAAGGATTAAAGACGGCGAAGTCAAAGTGATTGACGGCTTTAATTTCAATCCGCCAAAAACCAAAACCGTTTCAATCTCTCTAAAAAATCTTTTGAATATCCCGAAAAAAAATAAAAAGTATGACGTTTTATTGATTTCCGATTCAAACAACCGCGAGCTCAATAAAATTTCCCGCAACCTCCAAAAAAGCAAAACTTTAAATGCCGATTCCTTAAATGTTTACGATCTTTTAAATTATAAGCACATTCTTATCGAAGAACCCTCTATTGTCGTGATCGGTCGCCATTATCGAATTCGTAAATAACATGAACGCCAAATCTTTTTTAATTAAAAAACCCCTGATTACCGAAAAATCAACCGCGCTTGAAGCTGGCGGTAAGTATGTTTTTGCTGTCGAGCCCAAAGCCACCAAAAACGAAATTAAAAAAGCGGTTAAAGAGTTATATAAAGTTGATGTCGCCGATGTTAATGTTTTGAATACTTCCGAAAAGAGAAAAAGATTTCGCAATATTGTTGGCCACAAGTCGGGATTTAAAAAAGCCATCGTAACGCTGAAAGCTGGCCAAAAAATTAATATCGCTCAATAAATTCCATGAAAAGTTTTTCACCTACAACTCCATCTCGCAGGCACTTAACCGTTGTTAGCTACGGTCTCTTAAGCAAAGTCAAACCGACTAAGAGTTTAACGAAAAAAATTAGAGATCATGCCGGCCGCAATTCTCAAGGCAGAATCACCGTTCGCCACCAGGGAGGCGGGAACAAGAGACTTTATCGGATGATTGATTTTAAGCAAAACCGCTTGGATATTCCAGCCGTCGTTAAAACCATAGAATATGATCCTTATAGAACCTCATTTATTGCCTTAATCGAATACAAGGACGGAAAGAAATCTTATATTATCGCCTGGCAGGGAATCAAGGAGGGTGTAACTATTATTACTTCAGATACCGCCCCGTTAAAACCCGGCAACCGGATGAAGTTGAAGAACATCCCCGTTGGTTACCAAGTTTTTAATGTTGAATTAAAGCCCGAGAAGGGAGGGCAATTGGCGCGTTCGGCCGGGTCTTTTGTGGAAATCTTGGCGCAAGGCGGAGGATACACCGACCTCAAGCTTTCTTCCGGAGAAATCAGGCGTGTGATTTGGGAAGGGCTGGCTTCGTTAGGCCAGATCTCCAACTCCGAGCATAGTTTGGTTACCATCGGTAAAGCCGGGCGTTCTCGCTGGTTGGGCATTAGGCCAACCGTCCGCGGAACTGCCATGAATCCTGTTGACCACCCCTACGGAGGCGGCGAAGGCCGTACTCAACGTGGAACCCGTAAGCCAAAAACAGCTTGGGGTAAAGTTACCGGTGGCCGAAAAACTAGATTGAAGAAAAAGTGGTCGAATAAATTTATTATCAAAAGACGCCCTAAAAAAGCGCGAAAATAAAACATGAGCCGTTCATTAAAAAAGGGTCCTTTCGTAGACCCTAATCTCTTAAAAAAAATAAAGAAAACCAAACCCGAAAACGGAGTGGCTATTAAAACTTGGTCTCGTGATTCTGAAATCTCTCCCGAGATGGTCGGCTACACTTTTGCCGTCCATAATGGAAAGATTTTCGTTGATGTTAGAATTAACGAAGATATGGTTGGCCATCGCCTTGGAGAATTCTCTCCCACTAGAAAATTCGTAAAACACGGAGGTAAGATTCAGCGCGATCTTGAGCAAAAAACCGTTCAAACCACAGCCGCAAAGCCAGCAGCTCCGGCTCCTAAGAAAAAATAAATCAGCATGATAGAAGAAACCGTTAAACTTAATTATTTAAAAATTGCTCCGAGAAAAGTTCGGTCAGTTGCTGATGTCTTGAAGGGTCTCTCGGTAAACGAAGCCGAGGCTCAGTTACTTTTGGGGCGACGTAGGGCCACCCGAGATCTTTTAAAGCTCTTGCGGTCTGGAGTTGCGAGTGCTAAAAATAACAAACATCTTGATCCTGAAAAACTTATTATTAAAAGTATCCGAGTTGATCAAGGTCCGATGTTAAAGCGCCACCTGCCCAGAGCTCGCGGTTCAGCTTCTCCTATCCAAAAGAAAATGAGCCACGTTACTTTGGTTTTGGTTGAAGGAACTCCTAAACCGCCAAGATTTAAGATTGTTGTGGTCAAAAAATCAAAGCTTGAAAAAGAAAAAACCAAAAAAGGAGGCAAAGAAAAGAAAGAAACAGGCGCTATTGAAGAAAAGCCTATCCGCAAACGGCAAGATGCAGGCTTCTTTAAAAAAGTGTTTAGTCGAAAATCTGGTATGGCCAAATAATAAACATGGGACAAAAAATTAATCCACAATCTTTAAGGTTAGGCGTTACCAAAGACTGGCCGGTTCGCTGGTTTCTTAAGGGTCGCTTTAGCCAATATCTCGAGGAAGACGAATCTATTCGGCGAGTTATTAAAGAAAAAATCAGCCAAGCTGGCATTGTTCTTGTGTCTATCGAGCGGACCGTAAGTAGTACTCGAGTTACTATTAAAGCCGCCCGCCCTGGATTTATCATTGGCCGAGGCGGAAAGGGGATCGAAGATCTCACTAAAGCTATTGAAAAAGCCCTCAAAAATCTCCGCCGGGTTGGAGCTGAAAAAGTCAGCTTAAGCGTCAATGTCGAAGAGCTAAAACGCTCAGAAGTTTCCGCCGTTTATACCGCCCAACAAGTGGCTTGGGATTTGGAAAAAAGGTTTCCTTTTAGGAGAACAATGAAAAAGCACCTTGAGCAACTTATGCAAAATAGGGACGTCAAAGGAGCCAAGATTTTACTCTCCGGCCGTTTGGGTGGAGCCGAAATCGCCCGTCGTGAATGGCAAAAATTAGGAATGCTCCCTCTTCAAACTTTGCGCGCCGATATCGATTATGGCCAAGGCACCGCTTTCACCACTTTCGGAACCATCGGCATTAAAGTTTGGATAAATAAAGGGGAAATTTTTAAAAAAGAAAAAACCAAAGACCAAAGATCTGAATAATATTTTAATTTTTTAGTACCATGTTAATTCCCAAAAAAGTAAAACATCGAAAATGGCATAAAGGCCGCTCTAGAAAGAGAGTGGTTGAGACTCGCGGTTTAGAATTAAGCTATGGCCAGTATGGGCTCAAAGCCATGGATTCGGCTTGGTTAAATTCGCGCCAAATCGAAGCCGGCCGAAGAACCATTACTAATTTCATCAAGCGCCAAGGAAGGTTATGGATTCGCGTTTTCCCTGATAAGCCCATCACTAAAAGGCCTCCGGAATCTACTTTGGGAGGCGGGAAAGGCGCCGTTGATCACTACGTCTTCCCGGTTCGCCCTGGCCGGATTATTTTTGAATTAGACGGAGTCGACCGCGCAATCGCAGCTCAAGCCCTTAAGTTGGCTGGCTACAAAATGCCTTTCAAAACGAAAGTTATTTTTAAAGACTAAATCATGAATCCCGTTAGAAACCGCGATCGCTTTTCGACGGCAAAATATTTATAAATAAAATGAACAGTCGTAATAAAAATCAAATACACAGACTCGCGCTGATCGCGATCTGTTTCTAAACGGGATGAAAAATAAGGAAATTAAAGAACTCAAAAATAAGCCCGTCGAAGAATTAGAGAAGCTCTTAAGGGACGATCGGGAAAAACTAAACACCCTCAGGTTCAACCTAATAGCGGGGAAAGTTAAAGATGTTACCGAACTAAGGACTGTCAAGAAAAATATCGCCCGTATCCTCACCTTCCTTAAAATAAATGAAATTAATCAAAAATATGGAAAATAATCAGAACAAAAAAAGGAGGTTAAAAGGGGTCGTTGCGAGCGATAAAATGAAGAAGACGAGGGTGGTATCAGTCACTCGTCTCCAAAAACATCCCAAATATATGAAGTACTACAAGATTACCGCTCGTTTTAAGGCTCATGACGAAAATGAAGAGTATAAAACGGGCGATAAGGTTGTAATTGAAGAAACCCGGCCAATGTCTCGCGAAAAGAGATGGAAGATTGTCGGGAAAATTTAAATAAAAAACATGATTCAAGAACGATCCATATTAAAAGTAGCCGATAACAGTGGCGCCAAAATAGTCCGCTGTTTTCGAATTTTAGGAGGTACAAAAAGGCGCTACGCCCGCATAGGAGACATTATCGTTGCGTCTGTTCAATCTGCTGAACCTAGAAAAGCTGTCAAGAAGAAAGATATTGTAAAAGCCCTGATAGTGAGACAGCGCCAACCTCTAAGAAGGGGAGACGGATCATATGTTCGTTTTGATGAAAACGCCGTTATTTTAGTTGACGCGAAAAAAGAACCAATCGCCACCCGTGTTTTCGGGCCGATGCCAAGAGAATTAAAACTTAGAGGTTTCGAGAAGGTTATAACCATGGCGGAAGAAATTGTTTAAAACAATCATGAATCCCGTTAGAAAATTAAATAAAAATTTATTCAATAGAAATGTAATCACTCGCGAAAGAGAGCGTTGGTTTGTCGAACCAACTTCAAGTTTAATTTTCTAAACGGGATGAATATCAAAAAAGGAGATCAAGTCAAAATAATTTCTGGGAAAGACCGAAATAAATTCGGTTCCATTCTGCATGTCTTCCCTGAAAATAATAAAGTCACCATTGAGGGTTTAAATCTTTTCAAAAAAAGATCCAAACCCAAAAAACAAGGACAAAAAGGCGAAATGGTCCTTGTTCCTCGCCCTCTCTCGGTCTCTAAAGTCATGCTGGTTTGCAAGAGTTGTAAAAAAACTATTCGGGCCGGTTACCGGTTTGATGGTGCCCAAAAGGTTCGTTTTTGTCGAAAATGCCAAGCGATAAATTAATTTAAAACATGTCCGTTACTACATCTAAACAACTTCATACTGACAAAAAAGTTCGAGATTTTCTCGAGAAAGTCGTCATCAATGTTGGCGTCGGGCGTTTAAGTTCCCAGCCAAATTTTGAAGAGAAAATCCTCCCTCAAATCGCCAAAGACTTGAGTTTTATGACCGGACAAAAACCGGAAACCTGCGTAGCTCGCAAATCAATCGCCGGATTTAAGGTTAGAGAGGGCCAAATTGTTGGAGTTCGAATAACTCTCCGCCGGCAAAAAATGGTTGATTTTTTTGAGCGTTTAATTAGAATAGTACTGCCCCGCGTGAGAGACTTTAGCGGGTTAGCCATCAAGTCAGTTGATGACCACGGCGTTTTAAATATTGGACTAAAAGAGCAATTCGTTTTTCCAGAGATTAACCAGGAACAGTCTCAACTCGCCTTTCCATTTGGTATAAACATTGTTCCAAAGTCCAAAAATAGGGATTTAGCCATCGGCACCTATCGCGAGCTCGGTGTTCCCTTAAAAAAGAAAGATTAAATATAATTAAATCCTATCTATGGCCAAAACATCAGTAATTGCCCGAAGCAAAAAAAAGCCCAAATTTTCAACCCGTATTGTAAGGCGATGTTTCCGATGTGGCCGTAAGAGGGGTTTTCTTCGAACCTTTGGGCTTTGCAGGATCTGTTTTCGAGAAATGGCCACTAAAGGAGAAATCCCTGGAGTCAAAAAATCTTCATGGTAAAACTATAAAATTAAATGTACTACGATCTTTTAGCCAGAATTAAAAATGCCGCTATGGCCGAAAAGCCGTCGCTTCTCGCCCCTTTCTCAAAGGTTGATTTTGAAATCGCCAAAGTTTTGGCTAAAGCAAATTATATTAAAGATGTTCAGAAAAAAGTTGTTAACCGTAAAAACTTTATCGAATTAAAATTAACCTACAATAATAACCACCCGGCTATTAGCGGCTTTAAGATTATGAGTAAGCCTGGCCGCCGTTTTTATACTCGATATCAAGAACTTAAATCCATTAAAAATGGTTATGGCCTGGGAGTTTTATCCACCTCTCGTGGAATTATGGACAACAAAGAAGCCAAAAAAAATCGCGTCGGAGGTGAATATCTTTTTGAAATTTGGAAATAAACATGAGTCGTCTTGCTAAAAAACCAATTATTATCGAACCGGGAGTTTCCGTGGTCCAAGACGCCGGAGTTTTGTCGTTCAAGGGTCCAAAAGGAGAAAAAACAATAAAAATTTTACCCCACATTGAAGTTGAGATTGGTGATAAAAATTTAATGGTTAAATCCAATAAATCCGTTAAGCAAGCCAGAGCTAACTTGGGTACGATGTGGTCCCTAATTAGGAACGCCATCATGGGAGTTAGTCAGCAATTTTCAAAAATTCTTGAAATCGAAGGTATTGGTTATCGCGCTTCACTCGAAGGCACAACCTTGGTTTTAACTTTAGGTTTTGTTAATCCCATTAGATTCGATCCTCCGCAAGGCATTTCAATCAAAGTTGAAAAAAACCAAATTACCGTAAGTGGAGTAGATAAAGAAGTGGTTGGGCAAGCCGCCGCTCAAATTCGAGCGTTTAAAAAACCTGAGCCATATAAAGGCAAAGGCATCCACTATAAAGGAGAGGTTATAAGACGAAAGGCCGGAAAGAAAGCCACCGCTTCCGCTTAATTCAAAATGAACCCAAGAAAAATTTTAAACAAAAAAAGAAAGCGCCGCACCCTAAGAACCAGGGCTAAGCTTTTTGGTTCACCCAATCGCCCGCGCTTGGCCGTATTCAGGAGTAACCGCACTATTTACGCTCAAATAATTGATGATGAAAAAGGGAAAACTTTGGTTCAGGCCTCGAGCCTCGAGCTTAAGCCGGAAGAAAAAAAGAAAAACAAAACTAATCAAGCCGGATTAGTTGGAAAACTTTTAGCTCAAAGGGCGGTTGAGCTCGGTGTCAAAGCCGTCGTCTTTGATAGGCGAGGATACCGTTATCACGGTCGAGTTGCGTCTCTCTCTGAATCAGTCAAAAAAGGAGGAATTAAATTTTAAACATGGCACGCTACAATCCCAGTTTCCAAAAAAGTGAATTTAAAGAAAAAGTTCTCGACCTAAGAAGGGTCACTCGCGTTGTTGCTGGCGGTAAAAGATTTCGCTTTCGAGCCACGGTGGCGATTGGCGACGAGAAGGGGAAAGTTGGAGTTGGTATCGGCAAAGGACTTGATGTTCAGTCTGCTATTGCTAAAGCTAAAACCGATGCAAAGAAAGATATGTTAACCATCAAACTTAAGGATGGCCGAACTATTTCCCATGAAGTTTCCGCTAAATACAGCGCTGCCAAAGTTTTAATTAAGCCTTCGGCCGCTGGTAAGGGGCTTAAGGCTGGCGGGGCGGTCAGGTTTGTTTTAAGTCTTGCTGGGATAAAAGATGCTTCTGCTAAGTGTCTCGGACGAACTCCGAATAAACTTACGAACGCCATGGCCGCTTTGACTGCCCTTAAAAAATTAAAATTCTCCTCCGGAGGAGGATCCGCCTCGAGCGGAAAAAATTAAAGTTAAAAATTTCGGAAGTTTTAAATTGTTCTAAAACAATTTGAAATTACAAAAAATTTTCACTTTTATATTTACACTTTAAACTTTCTATATGCAACTCCATAATCTTAAAAGTAAAAAGAAAAAACAGCCTCGTCCCCGCATTGGTCGCGGAGGCAAGAGGGGAACTTATTCTGGCCGGGGGCAAAAGGGGCAGAAATCTCGAGCTGGCCGGCGTCTTCGTAAAGCTGAGAGAGATCTCATTTTGCGCTTGCCAAAAAGGCGAGGTTTTAGGAACAAGCCAGTCAGTGAGAAACCGATGGTTTTTAATGTTGTTGATCTCATAAAAAAAATCAAACCCGCTCTTAAAGAAAAAAATCAAATTATCGACCAGAAATTTTTATATGAGATAGGCGTCCTCCCGCGTCGTTATAAAGGTGATGTCAAAATTCTAGGCAGCGGTAATATTGATATCCCCGTCATATTCAAGGGGTTGAAAGTTTCAAAAAGTGCTAAAATGAAGATAGAAAAAGCCGGAGGCCAAATTATTGCCGAAGACGAAAAAGAAACCAAAAAATCCAATTAAGCCTGAATTTAGATTTTTTCTCATTCGTATATTCGTAAAGAAATTAGTAATTCATATAGAAAATCATGAATAAATTTCTCCAAATCTTCAAAATAAAAGATATTCGCAACAAAGTATTGATTGTCTTGGGGCTTTTGGTCGCTTATCGAATTTTAGCGGCCATTCCTATCCCCGGCATCGATGCCGCGAAACTCGCGGCCTATTTCGGGTCCAATCAACTTTTCGGTTTCTTAAACGTTTTCTCGGGCGGGGGTTTAGGTAACCTTTCTGTGGTAATGCTTGGTGTCGGTCCTTATATTACCTCCACCATCATTATGCAGCTCTTAACCATCATCTTCCCAAAATTCAAAGAACTTTATTATGAAGAAGGGGAAAGAGGCCGGGCAAAATTTAATCAATATTCGCGTCTTCTCGCCGTTCCTTTGGCTGCCCTCCAAGCCTATGGTTTCTTAAGTCTTCTTATTAGCCAGAAAGTTATCGATCGCCCTGATCCCTTAGGCTTAATGACAAACGTCATCGTTATCACCGCCGGCTCAATGCTGGCTTTATGGCTTGGTGAAATTATCAGTGAGCAAAAAATTGGAAACGGTATTTCTCTAATTATCATTGCTGGTATTCTAGCCGGCCTGCCATCTCAAATTCCTTTAATGCTAGCTTCATATACCGCCAGCCAGTTGCCAACCTATATCGGCTTCTTAGCGGTAGCGGTATTCCTGATTTTGGGCATAGTCTATTTAAACGAAGGCGAGAGAAAAGTTCCTGTTACCTACGCCCGCCGAGTGAGAGGAAATAAACTTTATGGCGGCGCCTCAAGCTATCTTCCATTAAAAGTTAACCAAGCCGGTATGATTCCGCTTATTTTCGCCATTTCAGTCCTTCTTTTCCCGCAATTTTTAGCGCAGATAGTTTCCGTAGCTTCACCCGGCCTTTCACTTAAACTTACCAGTATAGTAACCGCTTTTATGCAGAATCAGCTTTTCTATTCTATTTTCTATTTCCTTTTGGTTTTTGGATTTACGTACTTTTATACTTCTATCACATTCAACCCCGATGAAATCTCAAAGAATCTTCAGAAAAGCGGAGGTTTTGTGCCGGGTATTCGCCCTGGCGAAAACACCAGCCACTTTTTATCTAAAACAGTTGGTCGCGTCACTCTCTTTGGCGGAGTTTTCTTGGGGCTAATTGCTATTTTACCTATTATCGTCCAAAGCATTACCGGCATTGCTGTCCTAACTATAAGCGGAACCGCGCTCTTAATAATTGTCGCTGTCGCACTTGAAACCATGCGCCAGATTAATTCCCAACTCACTGTCCGTGAGTATGAGGCTATTGATTAAAGCTTGACTAAATGAAAAAAGTTGCCGCTATCCTCTATGGCCCCCCTGGCTCCGGCAAAGGCACTCAAGCTAATCTTCTGGCCGCCAAACTTAGTTTAATCCATTTCGACACCGGCCGCTTCTGCGAATCCCTCGTTCACGATCCCGACCTGAAGAACAATAAAATCGTCGCCCGCGAGAGAAAACTTTTTGACTCCGGCATTTTGATGACGCCTTCTTTTGTGTTGAAAGAAGTTTCCAAGCAAACACAGAAAATTTCAAAAGCCGGTTGGGGTATTGTTTATAGTGGTTCACCCCGAACACTTTATGAAGCCGAGGGCCTTTTGCCGGTTTTAGAAAATATTTTCTCAAAGAAAAAAATTTATGTTTTTGTTTTAGATACTCCCGAAAGTGTTTCGCTTCAAAGAAACGGCAAGAGAATTCTCTGTGCGGTTTGCAAAGCCCCGCTTTTGACCGCTTTTTATCCTTCAAAAAATCCCAAACATTGCCCCATCTGCGCCGGTCCGTTTTATCGCCGGACTTTGGACGATAAATCCGTCATCCGCGTAAGGTTAAAAGAATACAAAGACAGAACCGAGCCCATCTTTAAATTAATGAAGAAAAAAGGTTATTCGATTAACCGGATAGACGGCACCCTTCCTCCATTTAAAGTTTTTAATCAAATCTTAAAAAAGATTAGATTTACTGCGTAATAATTTTCGTAGCGAAATTTTTAGATTTTGAGCGAGACGAAGCAAAAATTTTGAAGGAATAACTGTGTATATTTCAAGAAATTTTTGCAAAGTCGCAGCCAAAATATCGAAATTGCAGTCGAAAAGTTATTACGTAGTAAATCTAGTAAATAAAAAACGTATGGCCTTAATCAAAACTCCCGCCGAAATTGAAATCATGGTGGAAGGCGGCCGGAAGCTAGCTAAAGTAATCAGTACTCTCTCAAACGAAGTGAAAGCTGGCGTTACCACTAATTATTTAGACGAACTTAGTTTTAAGCTCATTAAAGAAGTCGGCGCTGTTCCGGCTTTCCTTGGTTATAAACCCCAAGGAGCCAAAAAACCCTACCCTAAAACTCTTTGCGCTTCGGTAAACGATACTGTCGTCCATGGTCTTCCGTCCGATTATAAAATCAAAGACGGCGATTTAATTAAGATTGATCTAGGTTTAAAATGGCGTGGCCTTTATGTTGATTCGGCTATTACCGTCGGCGTCGGGCGCGTTTCTTCTCTCGCCAAAAATTTAATAGCCGTGACCAAAAAATCGCTTGATTTAGCCATTCAAACTGCTCTTGTCGGCCGGACTCTTGGCGACATAGGATATGCTATTTCGAGTTGCGTCAGGAAAAATAAATTTTCAGTTGTTCATTCTTTAACTGGACACGGTATTGGTTCTCATCTCCACGAAGACCCTAGCGTTTTTAATGTTGGTGAATCTCATAAAGGGCTAGAACTTATGGAGGGTATGGTTTTAGCTATCGAACCTATGGTTTCTTCTAGCGACCTGGGAAGCGGCTGTCCCGTGCGAGAACTCCCTGATGGCAGTTTTGTGACTCGCGATGGTTCTCTTTCTGCTCATTTTGAACATACTATAGCGATTACCAGTGGCCGGCCTATTATTCTTACTCAAATCAAAAATAGCTTGTCTTCATTTCTTGGCATGCCCCGTAGGAAATAAAATATTTTTTCTGCGTTACATGTTCTTGGTTTCAATTTTGAAATGGGCTATACTATCTACATTGAAAGTTTTTAGGTCTTGATTTAAAAATATTTTGTATTAACTTAACTATTTCCTTCGGGGTGTATAATCCAACTATAAAACCTATGTCCGACGTTACTCTCTCCATAATCATTCCGGTAAAAAACGAAGCCGAAACTCTTCCTTTGGCATTAGTCGCCATTGATAATCAATTAGACGCCTTAGGCATTCCCGCGGAAGTTATTGTGGTCAGTTCCGGTTCAACCGATAACACCGCCGAAATTGTGAAAAAAATGTCGATTGCCATGCGCAATCTTAAACTTGTCGTTAACGAAGAAGACCAGGGAGTTGGCGCCTCCTTAAAGCAGGGGATGCTTCTCTCCCGAGGTCAATTCCGCCTCGCGGTCAATTCCAAGAATTTGATTCCCATCAATCAATTTAAAAATCTTTTGCCCCATCTTGAATCCGGTGCCGGTATCGTTGTTGGTTGCCGCACTCGTCCGGCGCAAGAAGGCGAAAATTATCTTTCCAAAACTCTATCGGCTTATAAAGAATTACCCGGCACCCTTGCGAATTTTGCCCTCAAGTCTATGGTTTTTAAAGAACTCAAAGATCCGACTTCAACTTTTGTGGCTTTCCGAGCCGAAACCGCCGAAAAAATTTTTAACCTTACTAAATATCATCGCCTGAAAAATCTCCTCGAACCGCTTTATATTGCCAAAAAATCCGGATTTTCAATTAAAGAATCGGACGTTATCACTCATAACGTTTCGGTAGTTTAACTATATTTTCTACTTTGCTCTAGAAGTTTATTTAAATTAGAACAGCCGCTCACGTTGAGCGGCTGTTTCCTGTTGAGGCTTCTAGCCTCCGCCAGTCGGTTCTCGCATAGGAAACTTATCCTTTGCCGGTTAGGAGTGAACGGTTTCAGGGTTGCTGCTTCGATCAGTCGTCGTCTCCTGGGTATTTCATAGGCCTTCCTCCTCAGCGTTAGCCATTTCAGGGTTGCCAGGTTTCGGGTTAACCAGCTGGTACTAAATTTATTATAAAACCTCCACCAGTGAAAACAAGAGGCTAGTCCCGTAAATAATTAAGGAATTAAAATCTCCTATACTCCACTTCCTCAATTATGCCGAAATTTGACATTTTCATTTATTTTCGTATTATAAAAACAGCTGGGCTAACTTTTCACGTGAGAGAAAGAGGTGATGGATATGGGGATGACCGAAAGTACCGGCAATCGACGCGAGAGCAATAGTGGAGCATTTAAGGCCACTTTAGCGCTCGTCTTCGTCGTGGTGGTCATTATCGTGGTCCTTTTCGCGATTAAATGACCCCGTTCCAGATGCAAGTCCCAACGAGCCCGCGCTCGTTGGGACTTCAATCGTTTTATGCCAAGATTTGTAATTTTCCAATAAAAAAGCTAGAATTAACCCAATGGATAAATACTACCTATCAATCGAACGGTTAAACGAGCTCAAAGTTGAGCTCGAAGATTTAAAAGGGCGTAAAAGACGCGAAATTGCCGAACGGCTTAAAACCGCCAAAGAGTACGGCGACCTCTCCGAAAATTCGGAATATTCCGAAGCTCGGGAAGAACAGGCTCGCGTCGAGACCCGTATTTTTGAATTGGAAGACATTTTAAAGCAAGCATCGGTTATTAAGAAATCTGAAGAAGTTGATGAGGTGAGAATTGGCTCGACCGTAACGGTTAAAAAAGGCGACGAAGTTTTCAATTACACTGTCGTTGGTTCCAACGAAACTAATCCCGAAGAAGGTAAAATTTCCAATGAATCTCCGCTTGGCCGGGCGATTTTGGGGCATAAAGTAGGAGACAAAATCACTGTTGGGACTCCCTCCGGCGAGATTCAATATTCCATCTCTAAAATCGAGTAAAAAAAGTTGTAGTGCCCGTGCTGCATATTCTAAGTTATATGTTACAGGATTTAGTTGAAGATCGTCTTAAGAAGTTAGCGGTATTGAAAAAAGCCGGCGTTGATCCCTACCCATTAAGAACCAAAAAAAGAACCGCCGTAGGTGTTGCGAAAAAAAACTTTAATTCTTTAGCGAAATCGCGCAAGAAAATTTTTCTAGTAGGCCGGATCGTTTCCATAAGAGATCAAGGCGGCGTACTTTTCACTGATATAAAAGATGAATCCGGCCAAATTCAGCTGGTTTTCAAAAAAGACAGTCTTAAAAATTTCGAACTTTTAAAAGCCACTGTTGATCGCGGTGATTTTTATGGCGCTTCTGGTATTCTTTTCAAAACCAAAAAAGGCGAAGAAAGTCTAGAAGTTAAAGAATACGTTCTCCTTTCAAAAAGTATTCGTCCCTTGCCGACTGATTGGTTTGGAATTGAAGACGTTGAAACTCGCTTGAGAAAACGCTATATCGACATTCTTTTAAATCCCGAAGTTAAAAATATTTTCCACAAAAAAGCTGTTTTTTGGGACACTTTCCGAACTGAACTAAAAAAAGCGAACTTCCTTGAAGTCGAAGTGCCGGTTCTGGAAAAAACTCCCGGAGGCGCCGAGGCCGAACCTTTCAAAACCCATCACAATTCTCTCGCCACCGATTTTTATCTCCGCATTTCCCTAGAGCTTCCATTAAAAAAACTCCTTGTCGCCGGATATGAAAAAGTTTTTGAGATAGGAAGAATTTTTCGTAACGAAGGCATCGATCGTGAACATCTTCAGGACTACACCCAGCTTGAATTTTACTGGGCTTATTCCGACTACAACGAACTGATGAAATTCATCGAACAGCTCTATAAAACCGTTATTAAAAAAACTGCCGGCACTTTGACCACCACTTATCAGGGCCAAAAAATCAACTGGGGCAAAAAATGGGGGAAAGTCAATTATGTTGAGGCTTTTGAAAAAGCCAATAAAATCAATCCCGTCTCGGCCTCAAAAGAAGAATTATTCAAGAAAGCCGAAAACTTAGGATTGAAACCGGAAGGCAATTTAGGCAAAGGGCGCCTCATTGATTTAATCTTCAAAAAAACCGTTCGGCCGTCTTTAGTTCAGCCAGTATTTTTAGTTGACCCGCCGGTCGAGATTGAACCCTTAGCCAAACGCTCCGACAAAAACCCCGGCGTGGTTGAAAGATTTCAAGTTATGGCCGGCGGCACCGAGCTCGGCAAAGGCTTTTCGGAGCTGAACGATCCTCTCGATCAGCGAAAAAGATTTGAGGAACAAATGAAGCTTCGAGCTGCGGGGGATAAAGAAGCCCAGGCGTTGGACGAAGATTTCCTGGAAACCATTGAATACGGCATGCCTCCCGCTTCCGGCTTCGGAGTTTCTGAGCGCCTCTTTGCTATCCTTTTAGACAAGCCCGTCCGCGAAACCGTAATCTTTCCGTTAATGAGAGATAAGTAAATATGATACAAATTCGCATTATTCGTATTATTAGCATGCATTCGCATATTAGTATCGCAGTTTATGGTTAAAGTATTAGCTTTCGGCGTTTTTGACGGCTTCCACGAAGGCCACAAATTCTTTTTGCGGGAAGCCAAAAAACTTGGAGATTTTTTAGTAGTCGTAGTCACTCCTGATGAAGTGGTGGAACTTATCAAAAAAAAATTGCCGAGGTTTAACTTAGGGAAGCGCTTAAAAGAAATTCAAGATTCAAAACTAGCCGACGAAGTTGTGGTGGGGGATAAGCTTTTGGAAGGTTGGGAGATCCTTCAAAAAACTAATCCGGAAATCATTGCCATCGGTTACGATCAAAATGATTTGGAATCTAGTTTAAAAAACCACCTGAAATCAGAGAAATTATTTATAACGCTTAAAACTATCCCACCCCTTGAAGAAACAAAGTACAAAAGCAGTTTAATAAATAACTGACTTCCATTTTTGTTCACTAAAAAAGTGTTTTGCGGACGTTCGGGTTGGCAGTGGGATCAATAATGTCTTTACGAAACAAAGGCGACGTCCGAAAAATACTTTTTTAAAGTTTATACCTCAAAAACCTTTGCTTGATCGCAAATCATTTTTGCTTCTCCGCCCCGAAGCGAAATTTTTCCTTGAACTAAAATCACATTCTTTTCCTGCCACACCAGCTCGGTTCTTTTTAGTGTATTATTGAAAACAATCACTTCCATCTGTTGAAGTGAGAAATCTTCCACCTTAGCAAAAACCATCGGCTGTCCGGTTTTAGTAATCACTTTTTGAATATTTGAAATTACCCCGGCAATTCTAAAAACCAAATTCTCATTTTTAATTAGTTTTGCTTCGTTAATTGGTTTCGCCTGCGAAGCTTTTATTTTTTCTTTGTATGAAGTTAGGGGATGATCAGATAAATAAAAACCCAAAAGATCTTTCTCCCAAGACAATTTTTCTTGAGGAGAAGCCGGAGGTACTGATTTTAGTTTTAGCAATGCCCCAATTCCTGTCTGAGAGCCGAAAAGAGAATTTCCTAGCATCCCTCCTGTTTTTTTGATGGCATTGTTAAACTTCAGAATATCGTCAATGTTTTGAAGCATTTGATTTCTTTCTTCACTCAAAACATCCAGTGCCCCTCCTTTTATTAAACTTTCTAAAGATTTCTTATTCAAATCCTTATGTTGAATTCGAGACAAAAATTCCGTCAAATCCCGGAATGGACCTCCCTTAGTTCGCTCCTCAATAATATTAATCGCAATTTGTTCACCAACATTTTTAATTGCCAAAAGGCCAAATCTGATTTTCTCATCTTCTGGCGTAAAATTAACAAAACTTTTATTGATATCCGGTGGCAAAACTTCCACTTTGTCTTTCCTCGCTTCCGAAATAAGAAAAGTAATCCTTTCGATATCTCTTACCTCTGAGTTGAGTAAACTGGCTATAAACTCAACGGGGTAGTGGGCCTTTAAATAAGCCGTCTGGTATCCAATCATGGCATAGCAGGCCGCGTGGCTTCGATTAAAGCCATATCTGGCAAAAGGTTCGAACCACTGCCAAATTTCCCTCGCTTTGTTCGGTTCAATACCATTTTTTATCATTCCATTTACAAGCTTTTCTTCTTGTTCTTGCAGTAAAGATTTGATTTTTTTCCCCACCGCTTTTCTTAATGTATCGGCTTCAGAGAAAGTGAAACCAGCGAGAGTTCTGGCTACTTCCATCAATTGTTCTTGATAAACCATAATCCCGTAAGTTTTCTTAAGAATCGGTTCTAATTTCTGGTGGAGGTATACCACTTTTTCTTTTCCAAGTTTGCGTGCGATATAACGAGGGACCATTCCTGCGTCGAGTGTCCCAGGCCGATACAGGGAAATCATGGCGATAATATCCTCCAAGCTTGACGGTTCAAGTTCTTTTAAATACCGTCGCATTCCACCTCCTTCGAGTTGGAAAACTCCCGTCGTATCTCCCGCCTGAAGCAGTTCAAAAGTTTTCTGGTCGTCGAGCGGCAATTCGGTTATTCTTATTTCTTTGCCGTATCTTTCTTTTACTAACTGGACTGTGTCTTGGATAGTTGATAAATTTTTAAGTCCCAAAAAATCAATTTTTAGGATTCCTAAATCCTCAACTGTGTGCATCTCAAACTGAGTAATGATATTGGTTTTGTCCTGTGGCGCGAGTTGAAGAGGCAGATACTCCATGAGAGGTTCTTTTGAAATCACCGTGCCACAGGCGTGAACCGATGCGTGCCTAGCCACTCCTTCCAAATGTTTCGCCGCTTCCAAAACTTTTTTGGCATCCTCATTGTTCTCATAAAATTCTTTCAACTCCGGTACTTTTTCGATGGCTTCCGCGAGTTTTACGTTAAAAGGAATCAATTTTGCCAGTTGGTCGCAAAGAGCATAACTTAAACCCATCGCCCGTCCGGCATCTCGTATTCCTGCTCTCGCCGCCATCGTCCCAAAAGTGATGATTTGTGCGACATGATCTTCTCCATATTTTCCTTTTACGTAAGCCAAAACTTTATCCCGTCCGGTGTCGGCAAAATCGATATCCACATCCGGCATCTGAATTCTATCGGGGTTCAAGAATCTTTCAAAAAGCAGTCCATATTCAATTGGGTCTAAATCCGTAATTCCTAAAATATAAGAAACAATACTTCCCGCCGCCGAACCCCGACCGGGCCCAACCGCGATGCCGTGGCTTTTAGCCCACTGGATTAGGTCTTGAACAATCAAAAAGTAATCAGCAAAGCCGGTTTTTTCGATTACTCCCAGCTCCATCGAAAGCCTATCTCGAACTTGTTGGCTTAATTTTTCTCCTGGGAATCTTTTGCCTACCCGCTCATTAACTAATTCCTCTAGATATTGATTCGCCGTTTTCCCGTCCGGTTTTGGAAAGTGGGGGAGCAGTATCTTTCCCAATTCTATTTCTAAATTACACATCTCAGCAACTTTCACCGTATTTGAAACCGCTTCCGGAACGTCCTTAAACTTTTCCATCATATCCTTGGGTGAGTTCAAAGAAAAATCATCCGCCGAAAGAGTCAGCCGGTCGTCGTCGGTCAGCCGGCTTCCGGTCTGGACCGCCAATAAAATATCGTGGTAATGGGCGTCTTCGGGTTTGGCATAGTGAATATCCTGCGTCGCCACCATTTCCAATCCTGTCTCGCGCGAAAGCTGAATTACTTTTTCTCGTAGCTTTACCGCCTCGGGAATATTTGGATGATCGCCAATTTCTAAAAAGAATTTGCCTTTGCCAAAAATTTCTTCGTACTCAAACGCCAGTTTTTTTGCCTCATCGTATTTATCATTCACCAAAGCGCGGTTTACCTCTCCAGTCAAACACGCCGAAAGCCCGATTAAGCCCTCGTGGTGTTCTCGCAAAATTTCTTTATCAATCCTCGGCTTATAATAAAACCCTTCGATTTGAGCTTTCGAAACCAGTTTAATCAAATTCTTCCAACCTATCAGATTCTCACAAAGTAAAATTAAATGATAATATCGCTCGCCGGGATCTTTATCTAGTCGGCTCTTTGGGGCCATATAAGCCTCAACTCCCAAAATCGGTTTTATGCCCGCTTTCTTCGCTTTTTTGTAAAATTCAATTGCCCCATATAAAACTCCGTGATCTGTCACCGCCAGGGAATCCATCCCCAATTCCTTTGTCCGGGCAATTAAGTCGTCAATTTTAGCCAGTCCGTCCAGCAGAGAGTAGTGACTATGCGTATGTAAATGCACGAACTTAGACATAAATAGTATGAAGGCCTGCCCAGCTCAACTTTTACCAAACACCCCTAATTTAACATTAGATAGTATCGGTGCAACTACTTTCTTACAATTGCACGACGTAGCTAGTAAAAGTAGGGCTGGGTGTACAAATTTACCCATATTTAAAACACTGACATTATAGACAAATAGTTCACGATTGGAAACTATACCCCCACACTAAAATTTTAGTGTGGGGGTATACAAATCCAGCCATTTTTGATACTATTTTTTTGATTTGCCGAGGTAGCTCAATGGTAGAGCAACGCTTTTGTAAAGCGAAGGTTGGGGGTTCGAATCCTCTCCTCGGCTCCAATTAAACTAATAGTTTTTTGCAAAAATTTTAAATAAGCGCTAGCCTCACTAAAACAAAAAATTCCCTTTATTACTCAAGTAGAGGCAGACCAATATTCTCCACAGAAAACGATTGACCGAAAAGTTCGTGAGTGTAAAATTAAATTATGCTTCCGTTTTTGACCCGGGAAATACTCGAAAATTTATATAAAAAAGAGAATAAATCAGTTCCGGAAATCGCCAAGAAATTAAACTGCTCCGAACATAAGATCAATTATTGGCTCGGCAAACACAATATTATCAAAAGAACAATCAGCGAAGCGATCTATCTAAAATACAATCCAGACGGAGATCCATTTAAATTCACTCCCCCAAAAACTTCTCAAGATTATCAGCTTTTCGGTCTAGGTATTGGTCTTTATTGGGGAGAAGGGAATAAGGCTAACAAGAATGTTGTTAAGATCAGTAATTCCGATCCAGAACTTCTCAAGGTTTTCATCAAATTTTTAATAAGATTTTTTAGCATAAAAAAAGAGGATATGAGATTCCATTTACATGTTTTTACCGACATCGATTTAGAAAAAGCAAAAAGATTTTGGATGGGAGAGTTGGGAATTAAAAGGGAACAAATTTACAAACCCACCATAACTCAAACCGGAAAATTAGGCACTTATCGTAATAAAAGCCAGTTTGGAGTTTTATCGCTTTATTACGCCAATACAAAATTGAGAAACTTGATAGTTCAATTAATATCAATTAATATAGACCGAAAGCCGTTGTAGCTCAGCTGGTAGAGCAACTCCATGGTAAGGAGTAGGTCGCCGGTTCAAATCCGGCCAACGGCTCCAGATTCAGCTTCGAAAATTGACTTTAGGACGCTCTTAGCTTATTATTAACCAGTCGTTTTATTCGTAATTCAATATTTACCTTTTAACCAATGGCCAAAGTAAAACGCATAGAAAGATTAATAAGGTTACGTTGCTCCGTCTGCAAACAGATGATTTTTGCGCGGAAAAACAAGAAAAAAGTAGAGCGAAAATTAGAACTTAAGAAATACTGCCCAAAGTGCCGGAAGCACACCCTGCACAAAGAAGCCAAAAAATAACTCCCATTCTTGATTCCTAATTAGTAATTCATTATTCTAAAGCTCAAGGGAGCTTAGTTAAGTGGCATAACTTCGGTCTCCAAAACCGATGTCGGGGGTTCGATTCCC
>JBBUBW010000030.1:0-7530 GCA_038058095.1 Patescibacteria group bacterium
CACGAGGTGTTCGTCCGAGGGATGGTGCCTGGTGCAGTTCAAACTTGAATGTACGATCATTTCTGTTATATTTCTAACTCTCCCTGCCTTATCTATATATTTGCTCACCCTCCTAAATTTTACAAAGTAAAACTTTGGAGGGTAAATATTCCGTAGCTCAATTCTTAATTTATGATTCATAATTCGCCTAAAATCACTATCCTAATGGCCACCTACAACCGCGCCGGCCTTATCGGAAAAACCATCCAAAGTCTTTTGGGCCAAACTTTCAAAGACTGGGAACTTGTCATTCCAGATGACGGCTCAACCGATAACACGTCCGAAGTTATCAAAGAGTGGCAAAAAAAACTGCCCCAGCTTATCTATATCAAAAACAAAGTTAACCAAGGCATTTCCAAAAACTATAACTCCGGTCTAAAAGTCGCCAAAGGAGAATACGTAGCCATGATCGACGACGACGACCCTTGGTGCGATCCCAAAAAACTCGAGAAACAAATTAAGTTTTTAGACGAAAATCCCGACTACGTCGGCTGCGGCGGGGGAATGATTATTGTTAATCTAGAACATAAAGAACTTTATCGCTATATTAAACCTGAGACTGACGAACAAATCCGCAATAAAATACTCTTTAGTAATCCCATGGCGAACTCCACTGCTATTTTCCGCAAATCAATTGGAGAAAAAGTTGGCTGGTATGATGAGTCCACACGCTACTCCGGTGATCGCGACTTTTGGTTAAAAATAGGCACGGTAGGCAAACTTTATAACTTTCCCGAATATTTCAGCCACTATACTATGTCCGGATCGAATACCTCTATTACTAAAATGCGCCCTCATCTAAAAGCTTCGCTTGAGATTATGAAACGATACAAAGGTAAATACCCCAACTATTTTCCCGCTCTCGTCTTCAATGAAATTCAATACGCTTATTCTTTTCTGCCTAATTTTATAAAGAAACCAATTCACTACTTTCTGGCCCGTCTGAAACGCTTGGCCGTAGGATAAGTTTTATTTCTCTAAATAGGCGTTCTTTCATTAGATAGAGCAGAGCAGAGTATATAACTATTCCGGCGAGGATGTTTAAAGCCAGATTTGCTCCAAAGCGGTGCAGCCCAAAAACCACTAAAGCCATAATTAGAGAGGATATTACTATTTTTTTTATTCTCGGTAAAACCGAAAAATTTATTATTTTTTTTACCTTGGTCCAGATATATACATTGCTGATAATCTGAGCGAATAAAGTCGCCCAAGCCGATCCAACAATTCCAAATCTCGGTATAAAAATTAAATCGAAAATAACATTAGCAATTCCACCTAAAACAGCGAATTTCACTAAATCTTTTTGTTTATCATAAGCAAATATAACATTTGTCAAAATTCCAGCTGCAAAATTAATACTCAACGTTGCTAGAAGGATTCTGAAAGGTATCACGGCATTTGCATAAGATGAACCGAAAATAACTCTGATAATGTCGCCGCCTAATACTATTCCGCCCAAGACAATTGGTATTGAAACCAAAGAAGCAAAACTCAGAGTTTTCTCTAAAACCTCTTTTATTTTTTCATTATTTTTATTAGCCAATCTAGCTAGAAGCGGGAAAATGCTTGAGCCCAATATTCCTGGCAGAAGATATAGAAATTGAATCGGCCTTTCGGCTGCAGAATAAAAACCGATTTCTTCTGGAGAGAGAAAATATCCAATCAGTAAGATATCAGTATTTATCATTAAACTTCCTAAAATTCCAGACATAACAAACGGCCAAGCCGAACCCAAAATCGGCGCTACTAGCTTCTTTTGAAAATTGGAAAAAATATTTACCAAATATTTTCTTAAAACAAAAATTGTTGCTATGGCTCCAAGTCCTGTTCCTGCTGCATACGCGTAAGCAAAAAATTTAACCGAAGGGTAATATTTCAGCGTCAGCATTCCAAAAATCACAATTGCAACATTTGTGGTTAAATATAAAAACGCCTCCAACTCCATTTTTTCTAACGCCCTCGCCAATGAAAATCCAAAACCTTGCAATGTATCGAAAACTAAAATTAAAGAAACAATTGGAAATAAAAATTTAGCTTCTTTTATAGTCGTAAGAGATGGTGCCAAAAAGATGACCACTAAAACTCCTATAGCTAGAAGGGCCATCTTTAGGAAAAACGTAGTTGAGACAATCTGAGATCTTTTTAGCGGGTCATTAGTGCGTGATGCTTCTCTGGTCAGAATCGGTCCAATCCCAAAATCCGCAAAAACCGTTATCAGTGCTACAAAACTCACCGCGTAAGAAAAAAGCCCCCATTCTGCGGCCCCCAAGACTCTAGCTGAATAGATAATTATTACTGCTCTTAGTAACCTTCCCCCCAAGTTGCTAACCGTAAGCCAGAAAGTGTTTTTAGCTACCGTTTGTCTTGTGGTTCGATTAACTAGTAAAAAATCCTTTACCTTTTTAATCATTTACTATATAATGATATAACTTCAATGAAAGGCATTATCTTAGCTGGAGGCCTTGGCACTCGCCTTCGGCCCATTACTTACGAAATCCCCAAACCCCTCATCACCGTCAAAAAACGTCCGATTATCAATTATATCATCGATCTTTTCCGTAAGCACGGTATAAGCGATGTCGGTGTTATTATCAATCGCCAACACGAAAGTGATTTTATTCATTGGCAGAAAGATTGGCAAGACGAACTTTCAAAGACTTCTCTTTTCTACGAAGAAAAACCCGCCGGTACTTTTGGTTGGCTGAAAAATCTTCGAGACTGGATTGGCAATGAAAAATTTATTCTTTCAAACGGAGACGAGCTAAAAGATTTTGACCTGACTGCTCTAAAAAACTTCCACGAAAAACATTCCCCGGTCGCCACTATTGCACTAGTTAAAGTTCCTAACCCCCAAGAATACGGCGTTCCAGTCTTATTCAATCACCTGGTTCAAGATTTTCTTGAAAAACCCTCTCAACCACCATCTGATTTTGTAAACTCCGGCCTATATATTCTCGAACCCGCAATTTTTGATTTCGCTGATCTAAATCAAGAATTCTTAATGATCGAAAAAGATGTTTTCCCTCGCGTGGCAAAAGCCGGTAAACTCGCCGGCATGAAAATGGAAAATAGCCGTTGGTACGATTGTGGGAACTTAGAGCGATGGGAAAAAGCAATAAAAGAATGGTAATTCGGTTAATCTCTGTAAACCGCGATATAAGCATCCGGATTATGAACTAGCTCGTAAGCAGTTTTATCCGTTGCTTCTTTTGAATTAAACTTTGGTTTATATCCCAAAACCCTAATTTTTGAATCGTCGAAAGTATAAGTTACCACATCTCCCGGCCAAGCCGGATTACCAGTATAGTGAATCTTAATCTCGCCCAATCCCTTCTCTTTAAGTAGCGAAGCTAGAATTTCGTTCACCGAAACGAGAGGCGCATTTCCAATATTGAAAACGTTATATTGGTTCTGGGACTTTTGCCACCCAAGCATAATCGCGTCTACTAAGTCTAAGACATAAATATAAGGCTTGGCTTGTTTGCCGTCTTGAGCCACGGTAATTTGTGTCGGGTCTGCTTTTAAAAATCTCAAAAAATTAATAAAAACGCCGTGTGTTCCGCGTGGTCCGCATACATTCGGGAATCGGAAAATCCAAACCCGGATATTATTTACGTGGGCAAATGCAAAAATAAAACCCTCTGCCGCCAACTTAGCTGCTCCGTAATTTGACTGAGGCATGAGCGGTCCTGAATTTTCTGCAATCGCCCCCTCTGTTTGCCCATAGATAGCTGAGGTTGAAGGAAAAATAATTTGTTTCGCATCATTTTTTTTCATTGCTTCGAGTACCGCCACAGTTGTCCCAAAAGTATTTTTTAAGTCAACTTTTGCGTCGAAAGAACCCGCTCCGATATCGGAATTAGCCGCCATATGAAAAACACACTCCGGCTTGAATTCCTTAAAAGCTTGATTTACCCTTTCCTCCTGAGACACATCCATCTCGATAAATTTAAAATTCGGGTTATTAAGATGGTGCTTGAAATGATCCCGAGTTCCCAAAGTAAAGTTATCCAAAGATAAAACTTGGTGTCCTTCCCTAAGCAAATAGTCAATTATATGAGAGGCGATAAAGCCCGCGCCTCCAGTAACAACAATTTTCATAAATTAATAAAATCAAGCTATAATTTTAATTACTCTCCTATCATTATATAACAGCATGAAAAAATCAAACTATGACGCCATTTTAATTCCCTTGGGCGGCCTTGAAAAAAATGGTACTCCCCACGAATGGGTTCGACGGCGGCTCGATAAAGCTATAGAAATTCAAACCGGGAAAGAATTTATTATCCCTCTAGGCTCCGGCACCCCCCATAAACCAGTCGTTCTAGATAAAAAAGGACTCCAAATAAAAGAATGCGTTGCTTCGGCTGATTATTTGGTTAAAAGAGGTATAAGTAAAAAAAGGATTTTAGTTGACAAGTTTTCCGACGATACCATTGGTAACGGTTATTTCTCTCGGTTTTTCTTTGCTGATCCATTTAATTTCAAAAATATTTTAGTTATTAACTCTGACCATCATATGTCTCGTACTCGGGCCATCTCCGAGTGGGTCTATAGTCTCACCCCTCAAAAAAACAAATACCAACTTAATTTTCTTTCGGTTTCTGACATTGGCATCGACCCCACTATTATCAAAGCCAGGTCAGAAAAAGAAAAAAAGAGTTTAAAAAACATCCTTATCCTAAGGGAAAAAATTAAAACCCTAGAAAGTTTTCATTGCTGGCTCTTTACCGAACACGCCGTCTATTCCTATGGCTTGAAAGTCAAGGAAATTTCGCCAAAAGTTTTAAAGACCTATTAAATAAAATGAAAATTATTCTAACCGGCGCTAGTGGGTATATTGGTAGTCAGCTGGTAGATCTATGGCTAAAAGATAATCGCATTGAAGAAATTATTGCGATAGATCTTAAAGATCCCAAATTCCTTTTCGAAGAAAGCGGCCCCAAAATTCGTTTCATCAAAAAAAACGTCGCCGACATAGATTTTGAAAAAGAAATACCCAACCCTGAAGAAATCAACGCCGTCGTCCATGCTGCTTATTTAATCCGCACTCCTTACTTCAAAAAAGACATCGAATTCCAAGATCGGTCCAATTTCGTTGGTGCCGAAAATATATTTCGCTTCGCCCTTAGAAACAACATCTCACGGCTCGTTCATTTCTCAACCGTTGCCGTCTATGGAGCTGATCCCAAAAATAATTTCACTCGGCTTTTCAAAGAAGAGGACGAGCTAAGAGAAGTTCATATTAAATACGGCGTTGATAAAAAAAGCATCGAGCGCAACCTAGAAGAATTGGTTAGCAAGTACCACGCCGAAACCACCGTTTCAGCCCTTAGAGTTGGTTCCGTCTCAGGTCCTTTCAGTAAGTATGTCGTCAAGAAAAAAGGACTCCTGTCGTTTTTTAGGGGATTCCTTCCCTTTATCCCGGTCACTAGCGGCTATTCTGCTAGGCAATTCGTCCACGAAGACGACGTCGTCTCCGCCGTTAATCTCTGCGCATTTGGAAATCTAGAAAATAAATTTAACGTTTTTAATATCGCTCCCAATGGTTACTTAACCTTTGGAGATATAGCTAAATTTCTCGGTAAAAAAACATTAGCAATTCCCCGTCCAATTGTCGCCTTTTTGTTTTTTATCCTCTGGCATTTAAGTTTTGGCAAAATTCCCACTCCTCCCAATGTTATTAATTCCTATTCATTTCCCATCCTTGTCGATGGAACCAAAATCTATTCGTACGGTTTTCAATATAAGTACAGCTGCCTCGAAGCCTTCGCTTCTCTTAAAGGAAAATTTAGCAATCTCAAGCCCCAGAAAGAGTAAAAATCGTCTTCAAGGTTTTTAGGGTAATCGCTAAATCCATAACGAAAGAGCGGTTTTTTATATAGTAAATATCGTAAGCCAATCTCTCCCTCGCATTCTCCACCGAGTTTCCGGTTTTGTTGTGAATTTGAGCCCACCCCGATAGCCCAGGCGCTATTATTGTTCTTATTTGGTAGTACGATATTTTTTGTTTTAGTAATCCATAATAATCAAAAAAATCGGCTCGCGGTCCCACAAAAGACAGCTCTCCTTTCAAAACATTAATCACTTGAGGCCATTCATCTACTCTCATCTTCCTCATCCATTTTCCCAGCAAAAAAACTCTATCAGTATCTCCTCTTTCCTCTGAAAAATTTTCACTCAACTGTGTTTGTTCAGATTTCCCCGAGTGCATTGTTCGAAATTTATAAAGTATGAATTTTTTTTCATGAAGCCCCACTCTCTCTTTTAGAAAAAAAGCTTGTCCTTTTGAACTTAATTTGATAACCATCGCAATCAATGGCCACAAAATCACAGTTACTAGTAGCACAAAAAAAGCTAACGCTATATCTAGGATTCTTTTAAACAAAGAGTAAAGCCCGTCTTTTGGTTTTATCTTCTCCACAAACCAGTTTTCCCTGAGTTCATCCATCGAAACCTTGCCCATCACATTTTCATAGAACTCTGAGAAACTTATAATATCGACTCCATGTACCAGCTTCTCATATATCTTGTCGGCAAAAAACTTATCGCCACGCAATTGGTGGGGGATGACAATTACTTTATTATCATTTTGGCTTAAAGCCTCATCAATCTCGCGTATATCATAATCTTTAATCCATCGGCCGATTTTATATCCTAACTGCGGGTTTTCCTCCAAATATTTCGCGAGCTCTGCGACGTCTTCTCCTTTCCCGATTAAAAGAACATTTACGAGTGGTTGTGATTTTACTAAATATCGCCTCAAAATTTCTCGAATGGAAAAATCTATTATCCCAAACGTCAGTGTTAAAATCACCAAAATCGTCTTAGGGGTTATGCCTTCCGCTGGCGCGAAATAAAAATAAGCCGTTGCTATCACAAAATAAAGTAAAACCGATATCGCGAGCAGTCTAAAATATTTGAATAACTTCGAAAGATTTCGAAGGTCATAAAGGCCCATAATAAAAAACCCCCCAATCAAAAAAACCAAACTCCACGTAAAAGGTTTTAAATGAAAAATAAATATCTCCCGAGTAAAGCTACTCCCAAACCTGATCAAAAGAGTCAAAAAAAGAGCGACATAAAAAGACAGAATATCGGCTATAAGGAAAGGGAAATTTTTAATTGTTACTTTCATAATTTACCTCCGAGCTTATTACTTTCTCTCGGGTTTGACAAGCCTCGGCCCGATTAGTATACTCAATCATTATAATATGGAAGAAGAATCAAAGAAAAACAGTTTTCTTTTGCCAGCCAGTATTATCGTAGCCGGAGTTATGATTTCCGGCTCTATTATTTACCTTGTAGGCAGCAAAAACAACCCAACTCCCACTCCCGACACCTCCAATAATCCCAACGCTCAAGTCGCCGATATCCGATCCCTTTTAAATCCTAGCAGCGAAGATGTTATTTTAGGCGACCCTAAAGCTCCGAATCCTCTAGTGGAATATGGGGATTACCAATGTCCGTGGTGTGGACGCTTCGCTAATG
>JBBUBW010000031.1:0-5849 GCA_038058095.1 Patescibacteria group bacterium
CTACGCCACAGAGGAGGTTTTCGGCGGGTGGTGCGGTTCAGATTTGAATTCACGGATGAGACTTTGACAAATAAATAGAAAAATCTTAGAATGTAGGCGTTTTAAGAAGGCTCTTTGACATACGTCCCCACGCCTAGCAAAGAATGCATTTGACCAAATATCGCTTCTTTTTTAGGTGTGGGGATAAAAATAAACGAAGTGAAATGATATAACCAGTATTAGAAAGAGGAGGAATAAGGTTATGGATTTTCAGATGGCGATAGACTTGGCTGACGAGTTTCGCCCCCAGTTATTGACGCTCCTTTTTGAGTTTCTGATGGAATTTACTCCCGTCTACATTGGCACAACCCATTCTCCGAGGGGAGATAAAATCAAAAACGACGGGACGCCAGTGGGGAATCTCGACGTCCTCGCGGGGAAAAAACTCAAGGCGATTATCCAAAGAAGGTTCCCGGGTGATGTGGTCCTCGCAGAAGAGGATAAGCGAGACCCTCAAGAGATCGGTAGAATTCTCGCCGATCAGACGTCGCGGATATGGACGGTTGATGGTCTCGATGGGACCGGCAATCGAAGCATGCGCCTGCTTTCCTACGGGGCCGCGGTGGCTCTTCGGCAAGGCGGACAGATACTTTTCGCTTTCATATTCCGGCCAGCCGATGAAATTCTCCGCGGAGACGGGATGTTTTGGGCTGGAGCCGGAATGGGCGCCTGGATGCGATGTAGAGAACACGGCGAAGATCACCAACTTCGAACTGCGAAGATGGGCGAGCTTGAGAGAATGACTGTGTTGCTCGAAGGCTCCTCAAAAAAGTTTTTTCACGAGCCCATCGTGACGCTTGGACGAGCTATCACAACAAGAGCGAGCGTCTCAAGCTCGGTCGCGGCAACAACTGTTGCCTTAGCAAAGGCGAGCGCCGTTGTGACTGTTGAAAACGCGCCTTGGGATAATTGGCCGATGTGGCTGATGATCCAAGAAGCGGGCGGCGTCGCGACTGACTGGCGAGGCAATCCGCTCACGCCAGAAAACTGCGGGAATATGGTTGCCGCGGCGAATCCTGAGGATCATGCGATGATTTTAAGGATTCTGAAACAGGGTTTGACGACGAAGCTTCTCGCCGAGGGTTCTTAAGAAAAATGCTAGAGGAGGGAGGTGAATGATGGAACTTGAAAAACCAAAAATCGTCGTGTTTTGTGGGAAGCCACTGTCTGGAAAATCGACTATCGCCAAAGCGGTGGCGGAGCAGATAGGAGCTTATCTCGTCGACATCGACGACAATGTGCGGACACCTTTAGTGGGGATGCCACATCCTCACCCGAATAAGTTTGAAGAATTGATGCAGAATGATAGGCTCGAGATGGCGGCAGCTTACGATTTGCTTTTTGCCACCATCCAGACTTACATGGCTCGCCTTAAACGATCGTTGGTTGTGACAGCAACGTTCTCTCGTAAAGCGGGAGGTCAAGATAGGTTGCTGTCGACTTGGGATTCATACAAAGAAAGCGTGGATTTAAGAGTTCTTTGGTGCAACCCAAGGAATTTTGATGATGCCGAGGTGTTGCGGCGGCTGGCGAGTCGCTCGTTCGGAGTTGGAGGATACATAGGCGGAGTAAATTCACTTGAGCGAGTGCGAGAAGTGGAGGCGCGATTCGAACCGATTATGATCCCTCACATCGCTCTCGATACTTCTTCGCCGGAGAATGAGCACGCGTGTATCGTCCAAGCACTTGATTACATTCTCAACTGACGTTCGTTTCACTTTGTTACCTTCCGAAACTTTCTTAGGAAAAACTAGGAGGACAAGACGCGAAACCGCTTCCGGCTTTTTAGCTGGCGGCGGTTTTCTTTTTTAAATAATTTTCAACGAAATGATATCGATCGGCAGTCCCGATGTCTTTACGGAACTCCCCTTCTTGGAGTTTGTAGACGTAATAGTTTAAGCCCTTACTTAAAAGATCCGGTACAAGATTGTGATCAATTTCGTAATACTTATTTTCTGGGATATATTCCAGAATTTTTTTTGAAAAAATGTACGGCGCTGACGTGCCGTAGAAATCTTTTGACGGCAACTTTTTATGGGGCTTAATCATAAATTCCTTGATTTCGTTTTTTTCGCCAACGATGGCGAGATCGGAATCTTCGGGGTGATCGGTAATTCTCGCGGTGGTTAGGCCAATGGGATTTTCTAGTGAAAAATAAAATTCGGCAATGCGCTTATAGTTTATTTGGTAAAAAGTATCGGCGTAGATAACAAAAAAATTCTCATTGAACTGACTCTCAAAGTCTTTGATGCCGCCGGCAGTACCTAAAATTTCAGGAGTCTCTAAAAAGTACCGGATTTTAACGCCCCACTTTGAGCCGTCACCAAAATATTCGGTAATTTTTTCGTGGAGGTAGTGAAGGTTAATAAAAAATTCATTGACGCCACATTTTTTGAATTGTTCAATATGCCACTCTAAAAGCGGCTTCCCAACTAAAAGGACCATAACCTTCGGGATTTCTCCTTTGGTGATATCACGGAGACGAGTGCCGAGACCGGCGGATAACATGATGGCTTGGCTGATTTTATTTTCCATGTTTTTTAATAATTTTTACGGCTTCGAAAAGATTTTTAACAACGAAGTCGGGTTTTATATCGTAATAGTTATCTTTGCCGGCGTAACTGGTTTTAACAAGAATGGTCTTAAGGCCGGCTTTTTGGCCAGCTTTGATGTCCCATTTTAAGGTATCCCCGATAAGAAAACTATTTTTAATATTAATTTTGAAATCTTTAACGGCTTTTCGGATCATGCCAATATCGGGTTTGCGACAGCGGCATTTCACTCGGTACTTTTTGAGGTTTGCGTTTGGGTGATGGGGACAGTAGTAAACGGCATCGATTTTCGCCCCCTTTTTTGCCAAACGGTTAATCAAGACCGCGTGAATGTGATCCACTTCTTTTTCGGTCAGCCAACCGCGGGCAATGACGGGTTGATTGGTAATGATGATAGCTAAATATCCAAGCTGGTTTATTTTTTTGATAGCCTCGGCGGCGCGCGGTAAAATTTTCAGCTGTTTTAAGTCGCGCAGAATATCAACTTCTTTATTGATAGTTCCGTCGCGATCAAGAAAAACGGCTTTCATTAGAAATTGTTTTTTGTTTGGTCGGCGTACCAATTCCTGGCGAATTCGTAGCGATCAGGTGAGCCAATATCCAAAATTTCGGTGGGAGATGGGAAGCCATAAAGATTGGCTTGGGTTTTAAAAAGTGAGGGGATTATTTCCATGTCCAGACTCTTGGGCTTATTAGGAGGAATAAAATCCAGAATTTTTTTCGATAAGATATAAAGCCCAGCATTAGTGAAAAGCTGATTGGTGAGTTCATAAATTTTATGAGGTCGGAAGTGCCACTTAAGAATTCTAGATGTCACTGGATCTATTTCGGCCAAATCCTGGTTTTGGGGGTGATCTGATCTTTTGAGGATGGCGGTTAAAAGAGTGTTATTGTTTTCGTGAAACTTAAGAATGGGACGAAAGTCAACGAAATGAACCATGTCTCCATAGAGAAGCAAAAACGTATCGGTTAAACTGGAGGATGCTTTTTTGATAGCGCCGGCGGTATTTAATAAGCGATCGGTTTCGTCGCTATAAGAAATTTTTACCCCGAGGCGGCTTCCGTCGCCGAAGTAAGAGGTAATTTTCTCGGGCATATAGTGGAGATTAACGATAAAATCGGTAAAACCCTGATTTTTAAGAAGTAGTAAAGTGTGTTCCAGAAGAGGTTTGCCATTTTTGATCGGCATCATAACTTTGGGTAAAAGGCCGTTAGTAACGGAGTTAAGGCGGGTGCCTAAACCAGCGGCAAGAATCATAACTCTATATTTTGAGTAGTTGCCTTCGGGGCCTGAGTTCATTTTAAGCTTCTTGTTTGATGATATGATCGAAATAATCTTTAAAGTACCTGATTATCATGTGTAGAATAACACCGTGAACACTCTCCACGAGGAAATAATCCCCTTTTTCGGCGGGCACAAAAATTTTTGCGTCGGCGAGTTGGTTTAATTTATTCGATACATCAAATCCAGAAATACCAATCACGGAGACTTTGTGCTGTTTCGCAAGCTCGACCGCATTAATAACATTTTTAGAATTACCTGAACTCGAGATGGCAATGACAACATCTGATTCTTGAATGTAATTTTTAAGTGGACCAGCAAAAATCATGTCATACCCGATGTCATTCGCCCACGCGGTAATCTCGGATTCTGTGGCTGGCAAGCGAATAGCTTGAAAACGACGACTGCGTTTATTAAGGTTGCTATCAAAGACGGTTTTATTGAAGTCGCAGACCCAGTGGGTTGCCATAGCCATCGAACCGCCATTTCCGAAAATATAGATGCGGCCATCGCGCTCATAGACGGCTTCTAAAATATTTAGCGCTTTGGCAATTTCTTCGTCTGGAAGGTTTTTAAGAGAGAGTTCGATTTGCTCGCTAAAATTTTTAATGAATTCTTTCATCCCGTTAGAAAATTAAAATCCGCGCTTTGCGACCACAAAGTGATTATTCCTCAAATTGATTTTCCGATGTTGGCACATAGTGATTATTAATTTTCTAACGGGATTCATTTTTATTTAAGAAAAAGCTTGAAGATGGTCGGCATTATATAAAATTTCTGTCCCGCTTTGAACAAATTTAACCGGAATTTCCCTAAGCTCATTGAGATTTTTTTTGGCTGCTACTTTTTTAACAGATTCACGAACGATGTCTTTTTTGTCGATTGGACAGATAAATAACACACAGCCACCGCCGCCGGCGCCTAAAATCTTACCACCATAAGCACCAGAAGAAATGCCGGCGTTATAAAGATCGTCAATTGTGGAATTGGAAACATTGGAAGCCAAGCTTTTCTTCTTCAACCAACCTTGGTGAAGCATAGCTCCCAACCCATTTATGTCTCCTTTCATAACTTTTTCATTGAATTCAGGAACGGAATCGGCCATTTCGGAGAGAGTTTGAAATTTTGAATCAATATTGGCTTTTTGTTCGGTCAAAACCGAAGAAGCGGCACGAGTGATACCGGTGTAGAAAAGAAGCAAACTATCTTGAAGTAAGAGACGTTTTTTGTAGTCGATTAGAACCGGAGAGACATCAACGGATTCGTTAGGATTAAATTGAATGATATTAAAGCCACCGAAAGAAGCGGCATATTGGTCTTGTTTACCAATAGGTTCGCCGACTAAATGAATTTCGAGATGACTGGCGGCTTCGGCGGCTTCGCGGGCATCAATTTTTTTACCCAAGAAAGCGTTTAAAGCTTTCATGAGGGCAACGGAAAAACTTGAAGAAGAACCAAGCCCGGTTTTGGAGGGCATAGTAGCAAAAGAAGATATCTCAATCCCCTTTTCAATACCTAAGTTATTGAGGGCGGCCTTGAGCCGGGTGTGCTTGAGTTCGTTGGGATGATCAACTATCTCCGTAATGGAATATCGCGCGGTAACCTTATCGATCATCGGGGTACGATTAATCACCACGTAGACAAACTTATCGATAGCGGTCGAAATCACCCGCCCTGGGCGACGGTGATAAAAATCGGGGAGGTCTGTGCCTCCTCCTACAAAACTGATTCTAAGCGGAGCGCGAACAACTATCATTTAAAATCAGAATAAGATAAATGGATTAATAAGTCAATAAAACCAGGTAATGTGCACACACATATGGCGGTTTCCTCTAGGATGGGGAAATGGCAATATGCATGGCAAAAACAATTAAGGAAGAGCGGCTAAGGTGGGTTCTGCCCATAGCGAGAAAGGAAATCAAACTGGTTGACACGGCCAGGGTCTGCCCGTATAGCCAGCGCAGTTTGGAACGGTG
>JBBUBW010000032.1:0-11105 GCA_038058095.1 Patescibacteria group bacterium
AATCTTATCGAGCATCTGAATCGTCTTCTCAACCGGCGCGTGCATGATATCATGCGTGTTGAAGGTGCTCTTGGAAAACAACCTCGGCGGGGGGTCATCGGGATTGTTATCTGTGTGCCTCACGATAACTGGGGGTGGTGGTCCGTTGGTCAAAAGTCTGTCAGGTTCTTGAATTGCCGGCTCAACTGGTGTTTTCGCCCTACTCTTTCTTACCTTTTTGAGTTCTGAATCCATATTCTCACCTCTTTCATTGTTCGCCATATTCAGTTGTAGTCCCTCGTACTACTAAAATCATAAACCTTATTTTTCAAAAAGAAAACCAAAAAATACCCCTCATATTCAGCTATAAAATTAAATGGCCACAGGCAGGAATGTTTTCCCCACCTATGGCCAACAATGAATTCCCTCACGGAACACTAAACATGTGCACTTTTTCACAAATGATTAATCCTACCACCTCCTCTCAAAAACCGCGGTGATTCGTATCCACAATTTGGCGCATCTTGCGGACACAAATTCTTTCAATCAAGGACCAATGTCACCATCTTCGCCCCGAAATCCGTCACTAATCGTGTCTTCGCCTCGAGTCCAGTAGCCATCACCTGTGCCACCGTCACCTCGACACACTCTGTCAGTTGAACCGTTCTTGTGATCCATTCCCCGTCTCCCTTCTCGGTCAAAAGTTAACAACACCACAAACCGCGTTGTCTATTAAAATCACTTGCCAAAAGGTACTACAATAATTATACCAAATCTCCATTTGTGTTCAATTCTAAACCTTAGTAAAATATATCTATGACAAAAAAAGAAACAGGAAAAGAAGAAAAAAACGCCATTGACGATCTTTTGGAAAGTCTCCGTGGCAAGTTTGGCGAAGGCGCAGTCATGAAGTTAGGCGACGCGCGAAAAGTGGACGTGGATGTCATTCCCACTGGCTCCTTTTCTCTTGATATTGCTCTAGGCGTCGGCGGTCTCCCTCGCGGCCGCATTATTGAAATCTACGGCCCGGAAGGTTCCGGCAAAACCACCCTCTCGTTAAACGTTGTAGCTCAAGCTCAAAAACAAGGAGGCAAAGCGGCTTACATCGACGCCGAGCACGCCCTCGATCCCGAATACGCCAAAAAACTTGGCGTCCAAATAAACGACCTCCTAATCTCCCAACCCGACAACGGAGAAGAAGCTCTGAATATCTTAGAATCTTTAGTTAGGTCAAATATAATTTCCGTTATCGTCGTCGATTCCGTCGCCGCTCTTACTCCTCGCGCCGAAATCGAAGGCGAAATGGGCGCGCAGTTCATCGGCCTTCAGGCCCGTATGATGTCCCAAGCCCTCCGAAAACTTACAGCTATCTCCGCCAAATCCAACACTCTCATCATTTTCATTAATCAAATCCGCATGCAAATCGGCATGATGTTTGGCAATCCAGAAACCACTCCCGGTGGCCGCGCCTTAAAATTTTACGCCTCAGTGAGAATCGACGTCCGTCGCATCGCCCAAGTCAAAAAAGGCGACGAGATCGTCGGCTCTCGAGTCAAAGCCAAGGTGGTTAAAAACAAAGTCGCCGCTCCTTTCAAACAAGCCGAATTCGACATTATGTTCGGCGAAGGCATCTCCTACGAAGCCGACGTTTTAAACGCCGCCCTCAAGGCCGGAGTAGTCACAAAATCCGGTGCTAGTTACAGTTTCGAAGGCGAAAAACTCGGCACTGGCTTCGACAACCTCCGCCTCAAACTCAAAGAAGACAAAAAACTTATAAACGAAATAAAGAAGAAGGTTTTAAAAAATCCTAAAGTAGAAATGGGGTCAGAGTCAGAATAAGTTCCCTTATCCCCACCAAACAACCACCTAGATCTCGTCGCTTGTTTCTTGAGGAAGCTCTCGCAGGCGCGAAAAGCTTGGATCCTTCGCTTTTGCGAAGGATTTTCGCACCGAGAGCGCAGGCGGTATTCGATCGCTGGAATCGAATAACCGCCGGTTCCGAAAGAAATGAGAGGCGAGATCTAAAGCCTCCCAATCACGTCCCTCAAACCCTCGAGAGAAGTACTAATAATTAAATCGTCATGGAACCATCCATAAATAAAGTTGGCCGTCGGGTTTTTAAACTTTAAAGACCTCGCTAACTGCCCGCTCACCGAAACGTCTTCAAATTCTCCTGTTTTATCTCCCGGATTTGTCAAAAATAGCGACTCAATATCTCTGCTTTCCTCTAATTTAACAACTCCCGGCTTAAGTAAAATCCAATTTTTCCCGCTTTGCGGCTTGATAATCAACCCTGGCCAAAAACCGTCTTTAGTTTTATAAACAAAGGCGGTGAAATCCAGATTAAAATTCGCGGCCAAAAAATCTTCATCTAAAAATTTCATCCCTGCTACATTAAAAAATTGTGAAACCGCGAGCGCCGTCCCGTCCTCCTTCTTCAACTCCACTTCAATTAAAGTCGCAGTTGAAACTTTATCCGCCGGAAGCGCGCCCAAAAGCTTTTGGTTATAAGTCTCAAGATCACTAAGGGCTCTCGCTGGATAAACTAATCGAAGCGAAACAACTCGGTCGGGTGTTTTTTTGAAGGAAGATATATGACTGAAGGTAGGAATCGTCACGCTCGGCGGCACCACGGGCAATGTCGGAGTAGTACTCGCCACATTCCCACCTACCGGCGTATTATCTTTTTCGTGAATGAAAAGTGGGAAGGCAAAATAAAAAACCGCCGCCAAAACTAAAACTATCCCCACAGCCAAAAAAATCTTAAACAAATAACCACTCCCCGCCTGAACCTTCCTTACTTGGGATTGACTACTAGCCACAGCAATCCTTTGGGAAGTCGGAAAACTGCCCCCGGACAAAGCCATAGATTTTAAATCCGAATCCATCGTCCGGATACTTACTTCAGACGGCGGCGGCGGGACATAAGTGGAATCTGCCCGTTCACTTGAATCACTGGCTAAAAGATCACCCATGCCCTTATTATACCGCAAAACTATTCCAGTTGTTTAATCGAGAGTCCAACTTTCCCTTCTTCTGCTTTAATTATTTTAGCCCTCACAAAATCTCCCATTTTCACAACCTCCTCCACGTTTTTAACAAAACCATTTTTCAGTTCCGAAACGTGAATCATCCCGTCTCTCCCCCCTCCTAAATCCACGATTGCTCCGAAATCCAAAATCTTAATTACATTGCCTTCAATAATCTCTCCAACTTTAAATTCCTTGGTTAAAGATTGGATTTCCGAAACCGCCCGGTCAACATTCGCTTGATCGGTACCAGAAACAAACACCCAGCCATCGTCGTCAATATCAATCCCGGAAAGCGCGTATTTTTCGATTAACCCGTTTATCATCTTTCCGCCTGGTCCAATCACCATCCCAATTTTAGAAGAATCAATCTGGAATTGCTTAATCGCCGGCGCGTACTTCGAAAGGCTCTTTCGCGGGCTGTCCAAAACGCTTTTCATAAAACTCAAAATATGCAGTCTCGCCTTTTTAGCTTGCTTTAAAGTCTGTTCCACCATCTCCATACTTAATCCTTGGAATTTAACATCCAACTGAACGCCAGTCACTCCATCCTCGGTTCCAGCTACTTTAAAGTCCATATCTCCGTAGTGGTCCTCGGGCCCTTGAATATCGGTCAAAATTTTAAAGTTCCCCTTCTCATCCGACATCATTCCCATAGCAATGCCCGCCGCCGGTTTCTTAATCGGCACTCCGGCGTCCATCAGCGAAAGCGATCCGGCGCACACAGAAGCCATCGAAGACGATCCGTTTGAAGAAACAATTTCCGAAACCACCCTGATTGTGTACGGGAATTCCTCCTTCGAAGGGATAAGCCACTTTAAAGCTTTTTCAGCTAATGCTCCATGGCCAATCTCCCTTCTCCCCGGCCCCCGAAATGTCCCAATCTCGCCCACCGAATAAGGCGGGAAGTTATAGTGCAACATAAACCTCCGCTTCCCCGAAACCTCCATTGTTTCCACTAACTGCTCCGCCCCCGGCGGACCAAGTGTGGTTATCGCGAGCGCGTGCGTGTTACCTCTCATAAAAACCGCCGAGCCGTGAGTCCTCTCGAAAAGTCCCACCTCACCCTCAAGCTCTCTCACTTCGTCCATTCCTCGTCCATCCGGACGCGCGTCTTTCTCAATCGCGTTTTTATGGACCAGCTTGTCAACTACCTCTTCAAAAATAAATTCCACGTGTTTTGGCTCAAAAAACCCTCCTGCTTTTTCGTAATCTTCTTTAAGAAAACCGAAAAGCTCATCTTTAAGATTCGCCATCCCCTCGTAATATTTAGCTTTGTCTTTGGTATAAACCACTTCCTCTAATTTGTCGGATAAAAATTTCTCCACTTTAGCCCTTAAGATTGGCTCCGGCTCGGATAAAACCACTTGCGCCTTCTTCGCCCCTACTTCTTTAACTACTTTATTTTGAAAATCAATCAGTTTATTGATTTCTTTTTGGCTAATCTTAAAAGCTTCAAGAATATCTTCGTCCCCTGCCTCATTTCCGCCAAGCTCAATCATGTTAATCTTATCAGTCAATCCAGTCGTGAAAGTTTCAAAAACAAAATCCGGCGTCTTAATTTCGGAATTATTCGGGTTCACTAAAAACTTAGACCCGACTTTCACTACTCTAATCCCACCCACCGGCCCCGCCCACGGCACATCCGAAATCGCGAGCGCGGTTGAGGCGCCGATAAGCCCCACAAAATCCGGATCGTTTTCTTCATCGAACGCCAAAATCGTCACCACTACCTGCACCTCTCGCCTTAACCTATTATCAAAAAGCGGCCGCAAAGTCCGGTCCACTAACCTGCCGGAAAGAATCGCCTCGTCCGACGGCCTCCCCTCGCGCCGAATAAACCGGCTACCAATAATTTTCCCCGCCGCGTAAAACTTTTCTTCGTAATCAACCTTAAGCGGCAGATAGTCCACCGTCGCTTCCCTCTTCGACATCACCACCGTCACCAAAACCACCGTCTCGCCGTATTTGGCTAAAATCGAAGCGTTCGTCTGCGGAGCTAAGTTTGACAGCTCTAAAGTCAGCGTCTTCCCTCCTACTTCTGTTTCAAATTTTTTCTTTTCAATGGGCATATTTATTTTAAAGTTAATTATTTTTATATTTGTATATTAGTAATTCTTTCGTATTCTGCCCGCCCGCCATCGAGCTATCGAAGGCAAGTCGGGTGGGTAGCTATCTTCTATTTTCTAAGTATGATTTTTGGTATATCTTCCAAATTAATAAACTGGTCCACTGCCTCTTGAAGTTTTGAAGAGGCGCTTCGGCGAAAAGCCGCCACCTCAACTAATCTCCCCACTCCCCACTTTAAGTAATCCACTAGTGGCAAGAAATCTCCGTCGCCCGTCACTAAAATCACTACATCCAAAAAAGACGACATTCGAATGGCGTCCACCGCCATTCCCACGTCCCAATCCGCTTTTTTTAGTCCGTCGGGATAAATCTGTAAATCTTTACTACGAAGTTCTAAACCGGATTTCTCAAGCGCGTCAAAAAAAGCCGATTCACCGAGCGCGGTGTCGCTTTTCACCACGTAAGCCATCGCCCGAATAAGCTGACGTCCGCCAACTAGAGCCTTCATTAGCTCCGGATAGTTTACCCGGCCGTGATAAAGATTCTTGGACGAATGGTATAGATTTTGAACATCAACGAAAATTCCGACTCGTTGATTGGTGTAAGTTGAACTAGATTTCATTACTCAAAGACATCGATTCCAATATGCAAATAGATACTAATGATTTCTTAAATTCGTATCATTAGCACGCATTCGTATATTGGTATCGCGGTTTATTTTTTTAAACCCAATTTCTTCACGACTTTGGCGTAATTCTCCGGCTCCCTCCTCTTTAAATAATCCAAAAGCTTTCTCCTTTTTGAGACCATTTTTAGCAATCCTCTTCGCGAGTGATTGTCTTTTGGATTCTTCTTGAGGTGCTTGGCGAGTTCCTCTATTTGGCGGGACAAAGTTCCCACCTGAACTTGCGCCGAACCGGTATCTTTATCGTGAGTTTGGTGCTCGCTGACAATTTTTGACTTAACTCTTTTTGTAAGCATGTCCAAGCATTCTAACCTAAAACAATAAAAAAAGCAAACTAAGTAGTAAAACCAGTCATCTTAAATCTTAAGTTAACGCTATTTTACATCTGTCGCAAAATAAAATATGGTAAAATAAGTTTATCTGTATATCCGTAAGTCATCCGTATTCCGTAGCATAAATTACTATCCAATGACTAACATTGAGAATTTACTCCAAGACTATCTTAATTACTTGGAAATCGAAAAAAACCGCTCTCCAAAAACGCGGGAAAATTACGAGCGTTACCTTAAACAATTCCTTAACTTCGCCAAAATTAAATCTCCCGAAGATATCAGTGAAGATTTAGTGAGAAATTTCCGCATTGCCCTCTCAAGGAAAAATCTCAAGAAAATCACCCAGAGCTATTACGTCATCGCCATTCGTAATTTCCTTAAATACCTATCCAAACGCGACTTCAAAACCCTCTCGCCTGAAAAAATAGAACTTCCAAAAATCGCCCGGCGCCAAATCGAAATTCTGGAATATAAAAATCTGGAACGTCTTATCGACGCTCCGGAAGGTGATGGCCTGCGCGCTCTCCGCGACCGGGCTATTTTAGAAACTTTTTTTTCAACCGGCCTTCGTCTTTCCGAACTCTGTTCCCTCGACCGCTATCTCGACTTTAAACGCGGCGAAATCACCATCCGCGGCAAAGGCGAAAAGTTAAGAGTTGTTTTTTTATCCGATAGCGCCAAAAACGCTATCCAAAAATATCTGGACAAACGCCCCGATCCCGACCCGGCGCTTTTTATCAGTCTCTCCAAATCCAAAAGTCCTAAAATCTTAGGCCGCGTCACTCCCCGCTCAGTTGAACGCCTCGTCAGTTTCTACGCGCGAAAAGCCGGCATCCCCGGCCACGTCCATCCCCACCAGTTACGCCACAGCTTCGCCACCGATCTTCTTCTAAACGGCGCCGACCTCCGCTCCGTCCAAGAAATGCTCGGCCACGCCAATATCTCCACCACCCAAATCTACACCCACCTCACCAACAAAGAACTCAAAGAAATCCACGAAACCTTCCACGCAAGAAGAAGAAAATAATTAGTGGGCAGGGAGGGATTTGAACCCTCAATCCTTTTGGGAACAGCGTTCTAAGCGCTGCGCGTATACCTGGTTCCGCCACCTGCCCATAATTGAACTGCCATGGAATTTACCCCGTTGTAAAATTCAGGTACTCACAAAGTTTACCTTTCCTGAATTTTTACTACCGGGGCCACCTCGGCAAAAACTCTTACTGCCATAAAGGAGGGTCGGCATCTACCCTTATATAATATACCTTCCGGCTTATTATAACCGCTTATTTCCAGTTTGACAAATCTAAAAATATATGATAGTATATACACGGCAGAAAACTGTCTAGAGAAACCCAATTAGGGTGGGCGGCTTCTAAAAAGCCCGGCCCCAAACCAGCTTCTGTCGCCGCAATTTGAAAACAAAAAATCAGAGTGAACAGAAAGATAAACCCATGGCTTTTTTTGGACCAAGAAGGAGGAACACATTATGAATCGCAATAAGATCATTAACGGGCGAATAATATTCGCCACCCTCAGCTTTCTGATGATAGCTGCAGGTCTCGTGTTCCTCATCAGGTCCCATTACATCATTGGGTCTGTTCTGATTTTCCCTGGCATCGTCACTGGTTTCTTGCTTATAAAAAGTAGGAGGCCAAACGCCCAGAGAAATCAGAATAAGAGTACTGGTCAGAACACACCGCGATCCGCTAAACGGATTCGCTGGTATGTTTTGATCGGACTCTTGGTGCTCGGAACAATTTTCCTAGTCGTTTCTTTGGCGTGGTCACTTGATACCGCCATGAAAGTGGTTGGGATCATTATGATTACCACAACTACACTTGGCGTGTCAGTAGTCGGCGGCCTAGCCTTAATCTACGTCCTCGCAGAGTACAACATCCTCTTCACAATGGTTGAAGAAGGACAAATCAAAGCCGTCACTAAATTCGGCAAATTCCATGAATTGATCATGGTCTACGAAAACCACTACTTTGATCAGTTTTGGAATGTGCGGCATAAAGGCGAGGATGGAAAAAAAGACTGGCACTTTGTGAAAATCGAAAAAGACGGTGGTATGGTTAAGGAGAAAAAATCATACAAGATTCATCTCCGAAAACCAAAGTCGGAACTCCCGGGAGGTATTTTCTGGATAGGGCTCCCTTTCATTTTCGAAGTCTTCACGTATCACTTCATTTGGGACTCTTTCCGACAAGACACCGACGACTCCGGCAAGATCGTGGAAAGGATTGTTCACCACGACGAGTGGCTGGACTACATCCTTGCACAAGATGCAGTCTACTTTACTCTCTTGGAAGGAGCGGAAGCCAAAGGTATGGTGCCGCTGAACATCCAAATCCTTCTGACTATCAGGATCCTGAACCCCTACAAAGCCTTATTCAGAGTGCAGAAATGGCTCGAGCAGACGGTAAACATCGCTCGCCCAGTCATCCGCACTCACATCGCCAGTAAGGTCTATGAAGCCTTAGTGGCAGCCGCAGAAGGTGGCGAACTTCAAAAGACTAGCGAAGGATTTCTTTCAAAAATGGCCGATGAGATCCTTGAAGACTACGGCGTGAAAATCAAAAAAATCGGTTTCCCGAGTCTTGATCCTACGGCCACTGAGCGCGGTGTTGACTTCATTAAAGCCGCGTCTCAAGCATATGTTGCCGAAAAAGAAGCTGATGCGGTTAGAATTCGCGCTAATGCGGAAAAAGACCGCCAACAAACGGTCTATAAGGCAACCATCGAACTCGGAGAAGCCGGCATGACTATCCGTGGCCTTGAAGCTATTGAAGGGGCTGGAAAGGGAGGAGGAAATTGGGTTATCCCATTTGACTCCATGTCTGGAATCCTCCGTAGCGTATTAGGCACGGCAATCACAACCAACGGAACTGACGAAAAGAAAGGGACTAGGTCATGATATACCTCATCGTTGGGTTCGCATGCCTCCTTGCTTTTGCGATGCTGGCTATTATAGCGGCAGGCAAAGTCCAAAATAAGAAAAGGGAGGAAAAGGGAGGAAAAGAACCAGCAGAAAAAACCGGCTGGCTCCAAACCCCGAGCGGCAAGAACTTGAAAACCGCCGCAATCCTAACCGCAATCTACCTTACCGGCTTCTGGCTCCTCTATGGGCCATTAGCCCATTGGATCCAATCGCATTTCGGATGCACCGAAACTGAATCTTCGGTGATGGTAACCTTATTCGGTTTGGCTTTCGTTTTCCCGGCAGTGTGGTTGCTCTATTCAGCGGCCAACATTCCAGGAGACCCGAAAACCATCAAACGCGGCATGCGAGCAATCGCTTTCGCGATGCTCTTTGTCCTCGCCTACTTCAAACTAAGTGGACCGTCCGAGCTCTTCAACCCGGAAAATGGCAACCCGAAGTTTTGGACAGATAAGACGACCGGGGAAATGGTCTATGACCCCAGTGCTGACCCATCCAAAACCCGTTTCTCTTCCAGAAGTGGTTATCGTCTCGAACTTGGCAAACCGGAAGATGTCAAAAACCTCAAGTTTGCCGCAACTGGGAACCAGAAGGGTCTCGTCAAGGAAGTCGCGGACGGGCTCAAAAACCGGAATTCGATTCCAATTGACACTATTCCCCTTGGAGAGTTCAGTGACGAATTCTTGACTCCCCCTCCCACAAGCGGATGGGTTGTCTATGCCATTCTCCCTGGTAATTACGAATGGTGCCAGCCCATCTCTTGGCCTAAAGGCAGGCAAGTGACTACGAACATCTACAACCTAACGTGGGTCGTCGGCTTTAATCCAACCACTGGCGAATGGAAAGAAGCCAAACGCAGCGGCCCCGGTTACACAAACGGTGCCTACTTCAATGGATTGAGCGCCATGTCATGGCACACTCGCTCAACCGTGTACTACATCCCAGCTTATTGGACCTAAGTCTAATATAGCTCAACAACCGCCCCCGTGAGCTCACGCTCTCGGGGGATTTTTTTATTCTCGCTCTTCTAATCAAAAAATTGCCAACTCTCTTTTTATAATCTAAAAGGCAACAAGAAAACCCCTGTTGCAAAACAGGGGTTTTCTTACTAAAAAATATACTCTATTAAGCAGTTAGAACCGTAATGGTTCAATAGCTTGGAACCACCTAAGCTATGTATATGGCATATTCCAATAACCCCAACCTGCCTAGGGTCAGAATGGAGGCGGTGAAACTGGTACGCTCAGGGTGGAGTACTCGAAAGGTCGCTCGGCACCTGGGTTTCACCCATAGCGCCATCGTGAAGTGGACTCACAGGATGCCTTCTCGGTTGCGATACCTTCCTACCCAGTCATCGCGCCCATACCACCATCCCAAAGAGTTGAGCGTAGAGATGGCCCAAAGAATTCTCGAATATCGCTTCAGATCCAAGGGGCGATGCGCTTTCTTTCTGCGCCACATCCTCAAAGAAGAAGGGCATGACATTTCCCTCTCTTCGGTGAAGAGGGTTTTGCGAAGAAATGGGATGAGTCGCTTCTCTAGGTGGAAGAAGTGGCATCGCTATCCGCCCAGGCCCAAGGCTGAAGCGCCGGGAATATTGGTAGAGATTGATACTATCCACGAGTGGCTGCCTTATAGACTCTATGTCTACACCCTCCTTGATGTGTGTTCAAGGTGGGCGTATGCTATGCCGATACTGAGAATTGGAGCCGATCAGAGCGCGTGCTTTGTGAGACAGGCTCAAGAATCAGCTCCGTTTCCATTCTCCACTATCCAATCGGATCATGGCTCGGAATTTTCCAAGTGGTTCACGAAGAAGATAAGCGAGCGGAATATGGCTCATCGGCACTCAAGAATCCGGACTCCCAACGACAATGCCCACCTCGAGAGGTTCAACCGCACCATCCAAGAGGAGTGTTTGCGCCATATTCCTTTCTCGTTGCGAAGCTGGCAAAGAGAGATACCGGAGTATCTTAAATACTACAACACCCAAAGACCGCATATGGGGCTTAATATGAAAACCCCCGCTGATATCATCAAAACGGTTCCAAGCTATTGAACTTTATGCG
>JBBUBW010000033.1:0-13190 GCA_038058095.1 Patescibacteria group bacterium
AGGTTCTATTTCAACGGCCTCACCGGCCTGCTTTTCACCTTTCCCTCACGGTACTTGTTCACTATCGATCATCAAAAGTATTTAGCCTTGGGAGATAGTACTCCCGAATTCCTCCGAAGCTGTTTGACCTCGGAGTACTTAAGAATAAAAACGAGAAGTTGATTAATTTTCGCCTACCGGACTATCACCGTCTTTGGTCTGCCTTTCCAGGCTTGTTCGGCTAATCAATCAATTTTTAACTTCTTTTTAGATATAAAGTTGCCCGCCACTATCGACGTCCAACTTTATACCTAAGATGTTCTTATCTTGTAACCCCCATACGCACCTCACTCTCGCTCAGTGCTTTAGAATCTAGAAATTAGAATTTAGAAAATAGAATAGGGAAGGGATTTTAAAAAAATTTTCCTCATTCTAGATTCTCCTTTCTACTTACTATTTTCTGCATCTCACGACAGTGAGATGCGAATAGGTTTGGGCTCTTCCCTTTTCGCTCGCCGCTACTTAGGGAATACTGTCCTCTATTTCACATATGCCATCAGATTTGAAAACGAAATAATGAGACGATTTCAAGGCACGACGACGAAGACGTGCTTTACGCACCTTGAGGAGGAGTAACGAAGAAATTGGCCATTATTTCGTTTCCCTCTCGGGCAGGCGAATCTTGACCAGCTTCTTTGTTTCTCGTCGCTCGTGTATCACAGCGGATACACTTCGCTCCTCGTGCCGCGAATCTGTCTCAAGATTCGCTCTGTCAAACTGATGGCATATGTGAAATAGAGGACGATTATTTTTCTTTCCTCCGCTTACTGAAATGTTTTACTTCAGCGGGTTCGCTCCGTGCTTCGCGTTAACAAAGCACAGTTCTGCAGGTTTACTGCAGAGGGTTCCCCCATTCGGAAATCCCCGGGTCACAGGTTGCTACGCACCTAACCGAGGCATATCGCTGCTACGCTGCGTCCTTCATAGCCTTTTGATGTCTAGGCATCCTCCATTTGCCCTTACGCCAACCATCCCAATACTGACTTTTATTTCTCATTAATTGTGGTTGCAATTAATGAACATCCCCACTCGCTAAGAATGCGTACTCAGCGTGGAGATTCTGATATTGACCCGCCAAAATTTCGTAAACGAAACTTAGGAAGGTGAATTTTCAAAATTCGTTCAGATCAATCATACCCATCAACCCCACACCATTTGGAGTGACGATTCACTTAAGATTTTTTTCTAGGAGTAAATCGCCTACGGCTTCGCTTCTTTACTTCTTTGCCTCTACCCCGAATGGTAAGGGGTTATTGTTTTGCTAAACTTAGCTTTTGCCTCGTTAAGCAAAACTAATAAAAAACCGCTCCAGCGAGCGGTCTAGGAAACGCCCAAAAAGGCGGTTCAGCCGCTGCGCTTAATCAGGTTTTCTAGGGTTATCATTACAGGAGTTAATTATAGGCATAGGAATAATCCTGTCAAGCCCCGGTACTAATTAAGGAATTTTAAACACCTATAATAGTGAATATACCCTTAACCCAACAACCAACCACTCACTTTTCTCAGCTTTCATAATATAAACCTTTCCTTAATTAGTACCGGGGTCAAGCCCGGATACTGCAACTTTGGTGGATAAACCAAAAACTCAGAAACCGAAGCTGGAGCACCGGGCAGGCCTGATATCTGTTGACACAGTACCACAAGCACGATTCTAGTATTCTCAATCTTTACTGGATGCTCAAATTAATAAATTATCACAGAGAGGGGGGTCTTATTATGTAAACAAATCCTGTCGCACTTGTGGTACTGGGTTGACAAAAGGCGGCTAGGACTTAGAATAACTTTTAGTGTTTTGCCGCCGTGGGCGAGTGGGTTCAAGCCACAGGGTTGTGGCCCCTGCGAATGCAGGTTCGAGTCCTGCCGGCGGTAAAAAATGAAAGGTAGATTCCGCCACTGTCGCCTAATTGGTAGGGCGTGAGACTGAAAATCTCATTGTTACAGGTTCAAATCCTGTTAGTGGCATTTCAAATTCAAGGCGGGCGTAGCTCAGTTGGTAGAGCAAATCTTTGGTAGGGATTTGGTCGTCGGTTCGATTCCGATCGCCCGCTTTTCACGAAATTCCCGGGGGTGTAACTCAATTGGCAGAGTGCTAGCCCGACACGCTAGAAGTGCTGGTTCAACTCCAGACGCCCCCAATTATCTCCTCGTTGTACACGGGGAGTTTTGTTTTTCAGCCGATGGCACAACCCCGCACCAATTTTGCGGGTATATAAGGGCGAAGCGCTTCGCCCTTGAGGGGTGGGCCTACACGGCCCGCGCGCTTCGCGAGTGTGTAAAAAATTTTCTACTAATGTCCTAGCAACCGAAACACAACAGCAAAATTGGTGCGGGGTTCAAGAATTTACATCCACTCAAACTTCGCTTCACTCGCTTTCGTGGGTAAATTCTAGAAAAATTAAAACCGCTTCCTCCTCATCCCAATACCGAATCGAGTGCTTGTGATTTTCTTTTAATCATTCATACCTCACATATGAAGATTGAAGCATTACACAAAGCGTTCGATTCGTTACGGGACAGGCAAGGAAACGGCTTTAACTTACAAACTATTATAACAAACTTTTACTGTTTGTGATACTCGGTGTGCTCTCTCAACTTATTGACTAAGCTGGCAGCATAATCGCGACCACCCAAACCAAAAGCCAAACCACCAGCGATAGCCAGCATCGCAATGAAACCAGTAATCAAAGTGTTAATAATATCTCTTGCGATATTCAACTGACTTAAGGCGGCAAAAAATCCGAAGATCACAACAGCCCACCAAGTGAGAGATCCTAAGAAATTAGCTGCGTGGAATCCAGCGCTTTTGACCGAAGCCCGAATAATAGTTCTCAAGAAGTTGCCAACAACCACCGCGGCCAACATAACCAAGACGGCGATGATTACGCTCGGAACATAGGCCAAGACGCTCGAGAGAAATCCCGAGAAGGCGTAGAGACCAAGCGCATCGGAAGCGGCCAGCAAGAAGGCAATTAATAAGAACCAATATACCAAACGAGCCAAGAAACCGGAGCCATTTAGCTTTAAACCAGCCCGTTCGAAGTAGGGGCCGAGGCCAATAGTGTGGAGAAACTTGTTAAGCTTGATGCTTTCAAGAATCTTCTCAACTAAAGTGGCAAAAGCGGCAGCTACGATTAAGCCGACAATGACAATAATGAGAGCGCCGATTAAACTTGGCAGGAAACCAGAGAAGCCCATCCAGAGATTCTGGAGTGACTGGGTAATAACAACAGACCATGATTGAACCATATTATTAAAGAAATTTTGGCGTTTCTTTATTCGCCAATATTAATCGACCTTTGGACCGCTTATCAATGTTTTTAAGCGGTTCGCCGAACTAATTCCCTCTTATTTTAGCAAAAATAGGGTGGAAATGATTGTGGAAAACTTTTCGCTCACCTTTTCCTTAAAAGACCGGCGGTTCGATTGCTCCAGCGGCAATTGCCCGCCTGCGCACTCTGTCGCAAAACCCTTCGAAAGCTCAGGGGCCTAGCTTTTGCGACTTCCGTGAGCTCTTTTAAGGAAAAAGTTCGCTCATGGAGAGGAATTGGAAATGATTCGGAAAGATATTCTCTTTCTCGATGGATATAAGGTTAAAAATCGAAGAGAGGGTTTACTTTGAGATACGCGTTCTTGGTTTTTTTGTGATTAAATTCATTAGTGCATTTATCATAAGAATAATCCTTGGACCAGCTTTGGTAATTTTTTGAAACCGATCTGATGGCTGAAGTGATATAAAAAATTTCTTTATCGGTCATAGTTGGGTGAATGGAGAGCCTCACAAATCCGGGCTTAGCGGATAAATCGCAATGATCAATCTGGTCAGTGATTTTTTTTGACTGGGCGGGGTTAATATTAAAGAGATAGTGGCCGTAAGTGCCGGCACAGGCACAACCGCCTCGAGCTTGAATGCCAAAGCGATCGTTTAAAAGTTTGGAAACTAAATTATAATGAGCGCCTCGGATAATAAAAGAAAAGATTCCAAGCCGGCGGGTAACGGGGCGGGCTAAGATGTGAATATTTTCTGTTTCCCGAAGTTCTTCAAAAATTATTTCTTTGATTTCTTCTTCTCGCTTTAACATTTTTGCGACCCCCATTTGCTCTTTGAGTTTTATTGTAAGCGCCGCCCGGATGGTTTGAAGAAACGGAGGAGTGCCACCGCCCTCTCGAATTTCGATTTCATCAAAATAAGCCCTCCCGCCCCAAGGGTTGGTCCACTTAACCGTTCCCCCGCCGGGATGATCTGGAACCTGATTGTGGTAAAGATTAGAGTTGAAAATTAAAATGCCGGCTGAGCCGGGGCCGCCGAGAAATTTGTGCGGAGAAAAATAAATCGCGTCTAAACTTTCGGATTTATTTTTCGGGTGCATATTGATATCGACATAAGGAGCAGAGGCGGCAAAATCAACAAAACACCATCCATGATGTTCGTGCATAATTTTCGCAATCTCGTGGTAGGGAGCTTGAATGCCGGTGACGTTCGAGCAGGCAGTTATGGCGGCAATTTTAATTTTGCGATGAGCGTAATTTTTTAGAAGGTTCTCGAGGTGGGCAACATCAACTAGGCCGTCTTTGGTAGGACTTATAACAACCACGTCGGCAATCGTTTCGAGCCAAGAGGTGTGATTAGAGTGATGTTCCATGTGAGTCACAAAAACCACCGGCCGATGTTCCTCTGGGATTTTAATAAACTTATTGAAAGGTTCGGGAATTCTAAGCCCTAAAATTCTTTGGAATTTATTTATAGCGCTGGTCATGCCGGAACCCACCGGAATTAAAACATCGTCCTTGTCGGCGCCGACGTGTTTTTTGATAATATCCTTTGCTTCTTCGTAACTTTGGGTTGTAGTGATACCAGTTACGGTACTTTCGGTGTGAGTATTCCCAACAAAGGGACCGAATTTTTTAGCGATTTTTTCCTCTAGGGGCTTATAAAGACGGCCGGAAGCGGTCCAGTCGGCGTAGACTATTCGCTTTTTGCCATAGGGAGTGCTAAAAATTTGACCTTCGCCAATAATATTTTTCCTGAAACGAGAGAAATATTTTTCGAGAGAAGAGGTTTTTTGCCCCATAAGTTCGTTCTTTTATAATAGAACAAAATAGGGGTTAGTGGTAGTTAGCTAAAAAATCCGAGGCTTTAGTTTGGATTGTCGCTAGTAAACCGCCACTCAATTAAGTCATCAGGTTGGATTTTGTAGGCAGAAGCTCCGACTTGGGAATATTTACCATTCACCCAATACTGCCAATATTTGCCGCCCGCACCACTTTTGAAATCATTGATGCTTTCAATAATAGAACCGAGTCCGACGTAGGTTTTGGTTTCGATTTTGAGATTGGTTTGAATCATGGCGTCGAGCAGGTTCTCTCCATTTTTAAAATCAAGGGATTGGGAAATTTTTTGAGCGCTACCGCCAAAGTCAATTGAAAGATAGATGCTCGATTGCTTGAGTGTTGGATTGTTAGAATTGATAGCGCCAGATGGATTGGAAATTTTTTGGTTACTGCTAAATAAAACAACCGCAAGGATAAGGATGCCTAATAATATAAAAATTGCTTTTTTTGTTTTCATATTGGATTTTACCCGCCAAAATTTTTACTCTTTGCCCGCCCAAATTTTGTTTCTCAAAACTTAGGAGGGTGAGCCCTCCAAGATTTTTATTTCGTAAAAACCTAGGAGGACAAGGATTTTTTCTTTAGAAAGGATTTAATTCCAAAAATAACAAAAACCAAAATAATTAGGAATGCCGCAATGCCGACAAGAGGATTTTGATTTTGGCCGAACCAGCCCATAATGTTGGCTAAGAAAAGTGGGTTACGATTTTGGATAGTGAGTTCAACCGGAATCTTTACTCCCCCGCCGGCATTGAAGGAATTTTTTGAAAGAGGGCGGGCAACGACCGAAAGATTGGTTTGGAATTGGCCGGATTCGGAAAAATTAAAAGAAACACTGACTTCGCGAGACTGTCCTGATTCTAACACGAAACTGGCGGGAGAGGTTTTAATTTGGAGATCAAAGCTATCGGGATAGACATCAAAAACGGCGACCTCGGGAGAAGGATTGCTGACGGTTAAATAAGTCTGGAATTTTTCTCCCGTAGTGCCCTCAAGTTTGATTTTAGAGGGGTTGACTTCGAGACCGACGGCAGAAGCAATCGGTGTTAGATGTAGGAGGTTGGAAGTAAGAAGTAAAGCAAATACGGCTATTAAATTAATCTTAGTTTTAGGCATTTTAATTTAAGGGAATAGCCCAGAAGATGAGCTGGCCGGTTTTGGAACCGGAGGAAGTGTAGCTTGAAGGAACGTTAAGTTCAACTTTGGTATTTCGATTCTCCCCCACGTTTAATTGAGCGCTATAGTCCTGCCAATTTTTTGAGTCAAGGCGCAGATAATTTACAAAAACATCATCGCCGTTGACGCTGCCTTCAAGGTAAAGATTTTTTTGGCCTTGGTTTTTAAGAGTAATGTTTTCGGATTTAGCGGAGCCCGGGGTGACATCGCCAAAGGATAAGTTTGAACCACCACCAGAAAGGGTGATATTAAAACCAACCGAATCGCCGCCCGGAGTTCCTCCCCCGCCCGCGCTTCCGGCAAGGATATTAGCGGTAAGGTTTAATGAGGTTTCGGTTTTTTGACCAACGATTAATTTTTCCTCTTCGCTTCTTAGGTGGCCGTCTTTAGTTGCGAAAATTTTATAGGCGCCGTCAGCAGGAGAGAGAGAAGCTTGACCGGAGGAATTGGTGGCGGCGGTATTGGTTCCAAAGTGAAGAGTGGCGCCTTCGAGCGGATGCCAGCTACCGGAGTCAAAATATTCGACCGTGGCTTGGGCGCTTCCGCCGGAGGGAATTTCGGAATTGCTTAAAGTAATTCGGGTGAGTTTCCAGTTAAAATCGCCGTAGTACCAGAGAACTTGGTCGTCGGCTTTAAGTGCATAATCCATGGCGCCGACGCTTGGAGAGGTAAAATTTACCGCATAGAGCCAGCCGATGGAGCCGGTGGCCACGTCGGAGCCGATTTGGTCTAAGTAGGGGCCAAATGAAGTGTCCTTAATGTGGTAAGTAACGCCGCAATCGGCCGCGATAATTTTTACTATTTCTAAAGGATTGGGCGCGTTTACTTTGCCGACGCATAAATCCTTATCACCGCCCACGATGCGATAAGAAACTAGTGGAGAAATTGGCGGAGTAAACTTCTCGACAGGATAAGATTTGTTTAAGAGAGCGATTAGAGCGTAAGAGGTGGTGATGGGAGTGAAGGAGTCTTCGCCCGTGCCTTTTTGGAATTCGTAAAAACCGGTGGCGGTCGCAAGAGTGTTTAAATGATCAATCGGGCTTTGGGCGTTTTGAGTCCATGAGGCGGGACTTTCGCCAACTTTATTTAGCGCTGAAATAACCCACGAATCAGAAGAGGCATCGGAGGAAGTGCTGAAAGAACTTTTGGGATCATAGGGAAATCCCCCATCGGGGTTTTGGGCGCTTTTTAAATAATCCAAAGCTTTGGAGATTTTGGGGTCGGTTTTAGGTACGCCCACTTCAGACAACGCCATAATCGCCATCGAGGTCATGTTGGTGTCACCACTCGCGCCTACGGCGAAAGACCAACTGCCATCAGAGTTTTGATTGTTAAGAACGAAATTTTTTGATCCTTGAATAATAGCGCTATCCGCGGATTCACCGGCGGAGATTAAAGCTAAAATACCAAAAATGTCGTCGTTGATTATTGAGGTGTCGCCGATTTGATTATCGGAATAAAAAGATTCGAGTTTGGTTACAAAGTTTTCGTTCGGGAAAGTGCGGGGGTCTTTACTGGCGGCGGATAGAGCTAAAATTGGAGCTTCGTAGTCGGTAGCTTTGGTGCCGGAGAAAGTTTTTAGATAATCGACATTGGGAGTTTCGCCTGCGGTGGCTAAAGCCATAGTAATCCATGAGTTGGGGGTTTTGGTTTTAAGATAGGCAAGGGCGGAGCTAGTGTCGCCTTGGGCTTGATACGTGAGCGGTGCGAAGGAAACCAAGACGATGACAAGGGTGATTGATGAAATAAGTTTTTTATTCATTGTTAATTTTTTTCCAGGATAGTAGAAATTCGACTTGCTTCGCAAAAAATCCATTAGTCGAATTTCACTACCTGGTTTATTCATGGTTTAAAATAATTGCTTAAAATTCAAAACTCCCCGTTCGAGCGGAGAGTTTTAGTAATTTCGACAAAAATACTTTTCCCTTTGCTCGAGGGCTCCCGGAACTTGAAGTTAAGTAACGGGATGATTCTAAACGTATGCACGGTTGGCCTTCGGACTCGTTGCGCTTTGAAGCGCAAGTTACCGTAGCGGCACTGTGTAGGATTCACACCTACTTCCCCAACCAACGGACAAATACTGCGGGTGCATATTTAATTCAAAGAACGGGAGTTTGCTAGGATAGTAGAATTTCGACTTGCTTCGCAAAAAATCCACTAGTCGAATTTCACTACCTGGTTAAATTACTCCGCAGAGAGAATGGTGTCAAATAGGGGTGTTGTGGATAAACCCAAGCTGTGGTCAGTTTTGAAAAAAGCGCAAACCCACTACAAGCAGAGCCTCGACGAAACCTAACCGCTCGGGCGGGAGTCCAAGCGTTTCGCCCGCGAAGCGGGTCTAAATCCATCTGGGAGGTATTTTCAATAAATCTCTAATATCTTTTACAGTATTACCTTTGTTATTTCCTTTGTTGCTATCAAATACATGATTTGATAAAGCACCCAACTCCTTAACTGCCTTTTGAACATCTTCTTGAGATGGGATCAATCTGATCAGTGAGAAAAGCGACTTTATAAAAACAGCATTATAAGCCGCGCCGAGATCGCCAGCAAGTTTTCTCAATTCGTGAGAACATTCCAATTTCCTTGCAAGTGCCATATCTGTATTGATCGATCCCAAAGAAGTTATGGCGTTTAGATAAAAAAGAAGCTTGCTATCAATCTCTCCGACTACTCTCCTGTATCGTATAATCGCATCAAAAATAAAATAAGTCATTAAGGATACGAAAAAGGGATGTTTAATAATTTCCCACAGCCATATAAAAAATTCTTTCAAGATACAAACAATTACCTTAATATCCATATCCCTTATTTACACACCCAGTAAAGCTAAACATAGGAAGCACGAAATTCGCCTACTCATTAAGTGCTTCTAATGTCTAAGACCGGTTTTGCTTTCGAGCACGTGGATTCTTTGTTCAACGTCTTTGAAGCGATGTTCGGTATCAGACATCCAAGCATTCACGTGAAGATTCAAATCGTTGATGGCGTTTAGGATTTCACCTTTAGCTTCGCCTAATTCGCTCTTAGTTACCATGTCGCGCCGGATAGCCGAAAATTCCTCAGCGCTCATTCTGGCTAATTTATTAATTTGGTCTTCTTTCTCCATGATTTTATTGTAATGCTAGGTTATAACCTGTCAATGACTGCAAAATGCACCATTCTGCAATGCGCCCCGATACTAAATTTCGCCAGCTTGTGGACCTAGGCGGAACCCTCCTTCGTTAAAACTACGGAGGGCACGGTCGAACTCGCCATCCAGCAACCCCAATAACAAACTTGTGGACCCACCGGGAATTGAACCCGGACCTCAGCAATGCGAATGCTGCGTAATGCCGTTTTACTATGGGCCCAATAGGCCCACAAGTTTGTTATTAAGAAAAAGATGCCGTTCTGCCCCTGCCTACCGGCAGGCAGGACCGAACCATAGGCCCTCCTAATTTTTGCCCTCCAAAACTTAGGAGGGTAAACCCTTTCCCTTAAATTATTACCTTAAAAAGAGGGGTAAAACAAGGGAGAAGAACACAAAGATTACGAAGATAATCAGAACGATTTGTTTGAGTTTTTCTTTGCTTTTGGGTTTCGCCATTTTAGATGCCGCTGGTTGCTAACTTAAAATATACGACCTCGATTATCATAATAACCAAAGAAATAATAATTGACCATAGGAGCCATTTCAAGATTGATCCGGGAATTTTTTTCATTTTTCTACTGCGCCGCCTTGGGCTTGCCAATCCTTGAGACCGCCAAGATTTTCGACATTTGAGTAGCCGGCTTTTTGCAATATGTTTTTGGCGCAGCCGGCACGGCCACCGGCTTGGCAGTAGAGGTAAATTTTCTTATCTTTCGGAACTTGCGGCAACTCCCCTTTTTCGATTTTAGCTATCTCAAAATGAAGAGCTCCCGCGGCGTGGCTTTCATTCCATTCGTCATCGCGGCGGACGTCGATTAAAACAGATTCTTTGTTTTTAATTTCTTCGACAATATTAGATAGCATATTTTTTCTTTAATAATTATAACCCAAAAACCCCGACTTGAGGCGGGGCTTTGGGAACACTTACATAGAAGTGTGTTACAGAGTGGTGGTAAAGCTGGATTGGCTGGAGGTGGCAGTGTTATTTGAGGTGTCTTTGGATTCCACTGCGTAGTAGTAAGTGGTGGTGGCGTTTAGGCCGGTTAAGCCAACCGAATGGCTAGTGGTAAAACCGCTTACTGTGGCGGTTAAAGCCGTTCCAAAATTCAGAGGATTTACGGTGCTGTAATAAACCCTACTGGTCGAGCTTTCGTTTGTCGTCCAAGTGATAGTGGCAGTCGTTGAAGCGATACCAGTCGCGTTAACGCTTGAAATGACCGGCGCGGTGACGTCTGGCGTCGAGGTGACATTGTGATCGTCATCGTCGCCGTGCTCTTTTTTATCGATGCCGGGCGGCAAAGTCTGGCAAGTTGGAATTGACGGCCTGTCATTTTTCTTTAACCAACCCTTGGCGATAAGATGGCCAGGCGGAACAATGGCGCAAATTTCGTGATCGTCGTCATTGTCTTCATGGCCTCTTCCCCTGCCAATTGTTGAAGTAGTAGTGCTGGTACTCGATTGAAGTCCAATTGGATTTTCTCTCAAGAGTTCGTTTAATTTTTTGAGAGTTTTGGGGCCAACGTTGCCAGCCTGCTCTATGCCATGTTTTTCTTGGAATTTCTTAACCGCTTTTGAGGTCATGGATCCATAGTAGCCCGTAATTAAGCCTTCGGGATAAATTGCGGGATCCGCGGCCAAAAGCGCTTGCAGAATTTTCACGTTGTCACCACTCGATCCCTGCCTTAATGAGGTTACTAATTCGGCGATGGTGGTTTGTTTTTGAGTTTGAATTTGGGCTTGCTGGCTCCTCAAGGCGTTAATTTGAGTCTGAAGAGTTTGGAGCTGTTGAGTTAAGCTTTTAATTAAATCGAGCTGAGCTTGAGCTGATGAAGAAATCGTTTGCGCATGAACTACTGATTTCGGAGCGATGGGAATCATGATACCCGCCACAAATAGGGCGAGTATGAAGATGGATATTTTTTTCATTTTTTAATTTTTTGTTGTTAATTATTCGACCAAAATTCGACCTTTCTGTTTAGTTTGTTTAGGTAAATACGGGCATTCCGGGAGAAAGTTACCGGATTACAAAATTGCTTAGTTATATAGAAGATTAATGATAAAAAGCAGGGTAAATTCAACAAACGAGAGAACGCACCAAGTGCAGAAAGCGCGGATAACAAAAGCTTGGATAAAAATAAAGTAGAGCGAAAAAATAAAACCAATCCAAATAATTAAGGAAATCGGCCAGAAAACTTGAAGTGTACCGGCGGCAAAAAGAATGGTTAAAATCAAAAGCGCGATGTACATTCCAAACCCAGCGAAGGAATTGGGAAAGCCGAGCGTGCGGCTAAATTTGCTTTGCTGAACTTTGAGGCATTGCTCGGGCGGAAAGAAAATGCATTTGACTGGGGTTTTCTTGATGGTGTGATAGCTTAAATAGCTGGTGTTGGCGACACCGATAACCGCGAGAACGATGATTAATAATAGGTTTGTAGACATACCCCGTAGGAAATAAAATATTTTTATTACTTCAGTGTTTGACTTTTATTATTAACTGCTTAATTGATTATACCCCAAACAAGAAATCGCAGTCGAAAATATTTATATTTTCTCCTAATTTCCTACGGGGCATAGGAATATTATACTACTTTTTGAAAAAATCGTGAATCAAAAATTGGTGGATAGTTTTGGGTAGGAGATTTATTGTTGGCAATTTATCTATATCCACCCAGCTAATAGAAACATGGTCTTCCTGGCTTTTGACGCTTTCAGGGTTCGAGGATTTTATAGAAGTTTCATAGAGGAAATTAATTTCGTGCTTATTTTCTTCTTTTTCTTGGAAAAAATTCTCGAAGAAACCTAAGAATTTAGGGCTGATGATTTCGGTGCCAATTTCTTCTTTCATTTCCCGATTTAGAGCATCTTCGATGCGCTCCCCTATTTCAACGTGGCCTCCGGGAATATAGTACCTCTCAGGCGAATCACCAGGCGCATAGCATAGTAAAATTTTGTTATTGTGCGTAATGACGGCGCGGGCAAGAATTTCGATTTCGGGCATGAGGAAGCTTTTATTTTATGGACATTAGGATGGCACCAATAGTAAGTAAAGTGGCGCCGACGCCGGACTTCCAGGTGAAATGGTCGCCTAAAATTAAAATGGCGAAAACTAAAACGAAAACGACACTTAAGCGATCAAGCGCAGCAACGCCGGAGACGGGACCGTTTTTTATGGCGAAAAAATAGAAAAGCCAAGAGAGGGCACCGGCGATACCAGAGAGAGCAATGAAGAGGAGCGCTTTGTTGTCGATGGTTTTTAGAAGATCGGCTTTCCCGAGAAAAAAGGAAGTGACCACTAAAAACCCGGCCATAATGACTGCGCGGACGGTGGTGGCTAGGGTGGAATCAATGTTTTTAATTCCGATTTTGCCAAAGACAGCGACCAACGACGCGAAGATGGCGGAGAGAAGCGCGAATAAGATCCAAGTGGGCATAATATTATTAAACTAAATTCCTGTTTTAATTGCTACTTTCTATAAAAATAGATATCGAGAACTAAGAGAATAAGCCAGCTATACTTATATTTGAATGGTCGGGCCGCCGGGACGCTTCGCTATCTCACACGCTCTCTTCTATCGCTTTTAACAACCCTCGGTTTTTAACTCGGCCTTCGGCCTTTTTCCCACACGGGAAACTAAGCAGTTCCCCGACCCCCTCCACTGTTCGATTCCCGGCAAATACACACAAGAAAGCAAAACGGATTCCCGTGAGGAGAATCTATTTTGCTTTTTTGTCG
>JBBUBW010000034.1:0-31123 GCA_038058095.1 Patescibacteria group bacterium
GCCGGTCGCAACAATCAGAGAGGACGGGAGTTTTCAGCCCTTCACAATCTGCGGTCGAGCTTCTTCTTTCACTGTCACTGAACTTTGCGATGTGCTCCAAATCGCAATGAGGGTTCGGAGCGGAACCTTCACAATTACCAACCACATACCCATCTGATTACGTGACCAAAAACAACGCGCATCTCCCCGCAAGCCGCCGAGCTTCATCACTCAGCGGCTTCTGCATTTTTGTCTCTCTTGACTGTTAATATCCAAGTCCTAAACTTACATTCATACCCCTATAGGTCCTGAGCCTAGGGGCGCTTTGTCTGTGATTTGAAAATCTTAGTGAAGAATGAACTTAGATTTTCAATCATTTCGAACGCATGTGAAGAAGTACGATAATATGTTTAAAATTCACGCCTCGCATAAACCAGCAGGCGATCAACCAAAAGCGATAAAACAACTCGTCTCAGGTCTTAATAAAGGTTATCAAAACCAGACTCTTTTAGGCGTCACCGGTTCCGGCAAAACTTTCACCATCGCGAATGTTATAGAAGCGGTTCAGAAACCCACGCTCGTGATTGCCCATAATAAAACCCTAGTTGCTCAGCTTTGCAACGAATTCCGAGAACTTTTTCCAGATAATTCAGTTAACTATTTTGTTTCTTATTACGACTACTACCAACCCGAAGCTTATATTCCAACCACTGATACGTTCATCGACAAAGAAGCGATGATTAACGACGAAATCGACAAACTTCGCCATGCGGCGACCACTGCGCTTCTAACCAGGAAAGACGTAATCGTCGTTGCCTCCGTTTCCTGCATTTACGGCTTAGGCGCTCCAGAGGTTTACGCCGAAAATATTTTTCATCTCAAACCCGGTGATAAAGTTAATCGCCAATCTTTCGCCAAAAAACTTATCGAACTCCAATTCAATCGCACCACCGCCGACCTGAAGCGTAGCACCTTTCGCCTTCGCGGTGACCATTGGGAGATAATGCCAGCCGATCGCGAAGTTATTTATAATTTTGAAATCAAAAACGGCGAGATAGAATCAATTTATGAAATCAATCCAGTTGCCGGATTTATCCCAGGCAAAACCCCGCAAGTGCCGGAAGTTGTTTTCGCCCCCGCAAAGCATTTTATTACTCCGAAAGAAGATCGTGAACGCGCGGTTAAAGCTATCCGTGAAGAACTGAAAGAACGCCTTAAATATTTCGAGAAAAACGGAAAACTTCTCGAAGCCGAACGTCTCGAAAGGCGGAGTAAGTTCGACCTCGCTATGATGAAAGAAGTTGGTTATTGCCACGGCATCGAAAACTACTCTCGTCATTTATCCGGCCGGAAAGCCGGCGAACCCCCGGAAACTTTACTGGATTATTTTCCTGCCCGCCGTAGCTTAAGCGAAGGAGGGAAGGAGGATTTCCTGACCGTTATTGATGAATCACACGTCACTGTTCCCCAGTTAAACGGTATGTACGCGGGAGATGCCTCTCGTAAGCAAACCTTAATTGAGTACGGTTTTAGATTGCCTTCCGCCGCCGATAATCGACCGTTAAGATTCGCAGAATTCGAAAAAAGAATCGGCCAGGTTATTTTCACCTCCGCCACGCCGGCAGAATATGAAAGAAAGAAAAGTGAACAAATTATCGAGCAAATCATTCGTCCTACCGGCTTAATTGATCCCAAAATCACCATTCGTCCCGCCCGGGGCCAGGTTCAGGATTTAATTCCGGAAATCGAAAAGCGCGTGAATCCGCCGGCTGGCGGAAAAGAACGTGTTTTAGTCACGACTTTAACTAAAAAAATGGCAGAAGATTTAACAGATTATTTACAAAATTCCCAACATCAAACTTCTAACGTCCAACATCCAACGCGACCAAAAGTCGCCTATCTCCATAGTGACGTCAAAACCCTAGATCGTATCCGAATTTTAACCTCGCTCCGAAAAGGGGAGTATGACGTCCTAGTTGGAGTGAATCTTTTAAGAGAAGGATTAGATTTGCCCGAAGTCTCGCTTGTCGCCATTTTAGACGCCGACAAAGAAGGATTCTTAAGAAGTGAAACCTCGCTTATTCAAACCATTGGCCGAGCCGCCCGCAACGCTCAAGGTGAAGTTCTTATGTATGCCGACCAAATTACCGGTTCCATTAAGCGTGCCGTAGGTGAAACCGAACGCCGCCGCAAACTTCAGCTTGCCTACAATAAAAAGCATGGCATCACCCCCAAAACCATCGTCAAGGCCATTAAAGATATTTTGCCAGACGTAGATGAATTATTAAAACTTGAGTTGAAACCAGTAGCAAGATCTAAAGTTGGTATTGAGAGGTTAATAAAAGCAAAAGAAATTGAAATGAAAAAAGCTGCAAAAAATCTAGACTTCGAGTTAGCGGCACTCCTAAGAGATGAAATACGTGAACTCACGCGAAAAATCAAAGCGAGCCCTTCAGTGATTAAAAATCCCTCTTCCACTTGAAGGGCGTAGTCCAGCTCTAAGGGTCGATAGAGCTGGGGTCGATGGGTGGGAGTCGGAAGTTATTAGTAATAAGTAAGTCTTAAGCTCCTTAAAAACGAAAGTGGGCCCAGCTGAAGTTCAGCCAGGCCCAAAAATGTGTTGAGGGTTACCACTTCCTCCGCGTTCGCATCGGTTCGGTTCGGCTGAATCGGATCAGGTTGAAATTTCCAACCTTACCGTTCAACCAACCGTGAACGCCGATCATGATGAGGGCACCGGCGAAGCACGCCGCGCCCAACTTCCACGGGTGATGTGCCATAAAGAATGTCGACACACCAACCAGAAAAGCGATGAATGCCAGCCAACCAAAAAGGCTAGCCAACGCCATTCTTCCAACTGGGTATTGATCTTTCTTTTTCATACCGGCCGCCACCTCCTTTTGGGTATAGCCTCCGCCATTCTCTGGCGGCGGGCCCGCTCGTATTTCCTAATCCGAGCGCGGATTCCTCCACACACCACGACAATTATGGCCGAGCCGAGGAGTAGGCCCACTCCGATATGCCACTGTGCGTAGTCGTTGGAAATTATTCCGACTGCGAGCATATACAACCCGAACACGAGAAAGAAAGAAGCTAGCGCAATAAGAAAGTGCGCCACTCGCACCCGGTGTTTTTGACCGTTTTCATTCATCTCGCTTGCCCCCTTTTGAAATCGTGCATTGTGGCATCCACTACTGTGTCATGAAGGTCGCAGTTGTCCCATCGAGAAGCGAATCTTCTCGTGTCCTCATATTGCATACAAGGAACTTGTCCTCATCGGGGTCAAACTTGACACGCATGAATACGTCAGATGATCCAAGAAAACAGAACTGAGCTCCGTCGTATAATCGCGAAAGAGCCACAGCGGACTTTGCGTCGGTATCGGTTGTCACAAATTCCCCCTTCTGTTCGAAAAACATTCAATTTACAACAGTGAATTCATCACCAACTGCCCGCAATTATAACAAATACAATAGATTTGTCAACCTACAGCAAATTCAGTATAATTTGACCTTTGTGTGCCCGCACTTATGCCAAAGTTTCAGCAAGGTGCTCATTTTTCTAATTATTCGCAAGCTCATAAACAAAAATGGCAAAAGATAAAATCATTATAAAAGGAGCAAGGGAGCATAACCTCAAGAACATCAATCTTGAGCTACCGCGCGACAAAATGATTGTTTTCACCGGCCTTTCCGGCTCCGGCAAATCCAGCCTGGCTTTTGATACCATTTTCGCCGAAGGTCAGCGGCGCTATATCGAGTCCCTTTCCGCCTATGCCCGGCAGTTTTTAGGCCGCCTAGACAAGCCCGACGTGGACGAAATCGAAGGTCTTTCTCCCGCCATTTCCATCGATCAAAAAAGTCACTCCTCAAACCCCCGTTCCACCGTAGCCACCATCACCGAAATCTACGACTACCTCCGTGTTTTATTTGCCAGATTAGGAAAACCCTTTTGCCCCAAGTGCGGCCACGAAATCCGGCGTATGACTGTAGAAGAAATAGTGGATTCAGTTGCTGACTTAGCTGAAGAAATGGCTAAAGAGGCGAAGTCGCATGGCAAAAATAATAAACCCTATTCCGCTCATGCGACGAAGTCCAGCTCTAAGGGAAGTAGGGCTGCGGAAATCGTCGATGCCGCCACTCAAATCGCTAAAAGTTCCAAAACCACCAAAGAATTAATTATCTTAGCTCCGGTCGTCCGCGGAAGGAAAGGCGAATATTATCAGCTTCTTTATGATTTCCTAAACGCCGGTTTTCGCGAAGTCCGAGTTGACGGCAAATTTTGCTCTCTTAAAAATCGCATCGAGTTAAGCCGATATCAAGCTCATGATATCGAACACGTTGTCGATCGTATTCCCACTAATCTCGATTTAAGGAACAAAGAAAATCGTTTAAGAATTTCTGAAGCGGTAGAAGGGGCGCTCAAACACGGCCAAGATTCAGTCATTGTTATCGCCGACAAAAACGAGACCACGCTTTCCGCAAAGTTCGCTTGCCCGAACGATGGATTTTCCTTTCCCGAAATCGAACCCCGTTTGTTTTCATTTAATAGTCCCTACGGCGCCTGCGAGGAATGCCACGGTTTAGGCACCGAAAGTGTCTGGAGCGATAAACCCTGCCCCAAGTGTTTAGGCAAACGGCTTAAAGATGAAGCGCTAAGTGTTTTGATTAATGGTAAAAATATCGTCTCAATCACCGCCCTTTCAATCGGCGACTCGCTAGAATTTTTTAAAAAACTGGATTTATCTAAAGACACAAAATTTAAGGAAATCGCCGAAACCCCACTCCGAGAAATCAAAAATCGCTTAAGGTTTATGCTTGATGTGGGTTTAGATTATTTAACCCTCGACCGCAAAGCCGGCACTCTCTCCGGCGGCGAGTCTCAAAGAATTCGCCTCGCATCGCAAATTGGTTCTCGTCTTGTGGGAACTTTATATATTTTGGACGAACCCACTATTGGTCTTCACCAGCGCGACAACGCTAAATTAATTCTTACCCTCCACGAATTAAAAGATTTAGGAAACACTATTATCGTGGTTGAACACGACGAGGAAACCATCCGCGAATCTGATTATTTAGTTGATATCGGTCCCGGCGCCGGCATTCACGGCGGGAAAATTATTGCCCAAGGCCCGATATCGGAAATCTTACCAAAGAAAAGCTCAATGAGTGGAAAAGATAAATTTCCCGATTCCCTTACTCTCCAATATCTCCGTGGTAAAAAATTCATCGAAGTTCCGGAAAAGCGGAGAAAAATATCAAAAGATAAACCCCACTTAAAAATTCGCGGGGCTTATGCTAATAATCTCCAAAATCTCGATGTTGATATCCCCTTAGCTCGTTTTACTTGTGTAACCGGCGTTTCGGGTTCCGGTAAAAGTTCTTTAGTCTACGACGTCATTTATAAAGCCCTTTCCGGTCGAATGGGAGGCACCCACTATCGTGAATTTGGCTGCAAAGCCGTTATGGGAGCCGAATATTTGAATCGTTTAATCAATATTGATCAAGCGCCAATCGGGCGCACCCCGCGCTCAAACCCCGCCACCTACGTCGGCGCCTGGACTTTTATTCGTGATTTATTTGCCACTACTGACGAAGCCAGATTCCGCGGTTACAAAGTTGGCCGTTTCAGTTTCAATGTTCCCGGGGGCCGTTGTGAAAACTGCGAAGGCCACGGCACCATTGCTATCGAAATGCACTTTCTCCCGACGGTTTATGTTTTATGTGACGTTTGCAAAGGCAAGCGTTTTGACCGCGAAACACTTGAGGTGGAATATAAAAACAAAAATATTTACGAAATTTTGAAAATAACCGTCGAAGAAGCTGTGGGATTTTTCGAAGACATTCCTTGGCTCTACGACAGGTTAAAAATTTTGGGAGAAGTCGGTTTGAGTTATCTCGAACTCGGCCAGTCGGCGACGACTCTCTCTGGAGGAGAAGCTCAAAGAATCAAGCTCTCCGCCGAGCTTGGCAAGCGCGACACACGCAAAACTATTTATCTTTTAGACGAACCCACCACCGGGCTTCACTTCGCCGACGTCGAGAATCTCTTAAAAGTTTTAAACAAACTTGTTGATAGGGGAAATACCGTCGTAGTTATAGAACACAATTTGGATGTTATCAAAACTGCCGACTGGGTTATTGATCTCGGTCCCGAAGGGGGAGTCAAAGGTGGGAAAATAATTGTGCAGGGAACTCCTGAAGAGGTTGCCCGCCGACAAGGAAGCGCCACGGGTGAATACTTGCGAAAAGCCTTGAAATAGATCTTCACCTTTTAAAATCCATGGTTTTATCTATGGCTTGACATCCTATATGACGGGTGTAGATTAAATACAACGGGGAGAAAGGTCGATGTCATACTAAGTTAGTAAGAATATGACCAAAAAATTTTTTGTAGTGAGCTTAGTTCTATTTATGGCCGTTGTAATTTCAGGTGCGATTTTGCTTTTCGAAGCGCCAAAAGCTGAGGCGGCTCCGGAAGGCGGCGGCAATAGCGAAAGTTGCACAATGATTTGCGTTTGGAACGCTCGCGGAACTGGCCAGCTCTGCTGGGCCGACTGTCCCGATATAAAATAATACGGTAACGCATTTGTGATTGTTCTTAAGTCAACTCCCTTCCTGGGAGTTGACTTTTTTAAATAAAAAGGATTATGGTAAGGGTAGCGAATCGGTCTTTTTGACGACCGTAAACTTGACGTCAACGACATATAAGAAAGAGGTGCAATAATGGACAGAATCGCATTTGTAGTTCTGATGGCAATCCTGGCGGCATCATGCGCCGGGAGCAGCAGAAACGTTCCGACACCATGGCAACAAGCCGTCGTCGCGTTGGACACCCTGGCATTTCCGGTTGACTTCATGGTTAGTGAGCAAGTCGCGACTTTCCAAATAATCGCGCCTGAGTACCTTGCGAAGCTCATCGCTTCTTGCCCGACTCGTGATGGATTCCTGAAGGCTATCGAGGAGTACAAGAAGGCCATGCCGGGCCGCTCCGATGGCCTCACGAGAGATAAGCTCGAGAAGTGGATCGCATACTGCCGTCTCGTCTGCCTAACTCCTGTCGATCCAGCTGATGGCATTCGCGACATTCGCTGGGAAGTGTTCTTACTCTATGGCATTCCCACTGGCTGGTGGGTTTTACCTGGCGAATTAGCAATCAAAACCCTTAGCCCGAGCGAGCAGTTCAAGTTCCTAGGAGATGTGACGTATTACATCTATTCGTGGCCAGGAGACGTAGCCATAATCCTCCACTCGGACACTTTGGACGGGTACCCGACTCGCGTGGCTTCTCCTCTGAGGACCATCCCGAATCGGGCACTACCAATCTATCCGATAGGTAGGGTAGTATCACTCTTCAATGAAAAGGGTGGCTGTAATTCATTCCTGGTTGTATGGGTTCGAGCCGACCAGATCAACAAGACGACCTTTGAAAATAGATCCTTGACGCTAAGCTTGAAAGTCTGGGACAGCGTCGGCCATCCCGTCTGGATACCAAACAACACGGCAACCACAAGTCTCGCGGTCTATGAGAAAATCGCTAAAGTTGCTTGGAATCTTCGCGGTTTTCCAATAGACTTCGCTCAGCAGCTAGAACTCTCCCCTGGCAAATATAAAGCGGAAGTCAGGGTCGGAAGTTCAAGTAACGCTGGAGCGGAGAAGTTCGAGTTTGAAATTCCTCGCCCAGGATCCATTGGCGTAAGCGAACCCGTCGTCACTCGAGGGAATCACCCAAAAGGCAGCCTAGCAACTGGGGCAATCAAAACCTCAGACGGGAAGGAATTATCCATCCAACCCGATCTAACCTTCCGACGTGGTAGTTCGTCTCTTATCCGCGCGAGCGTCCGTGTTCCGAAAAGTGATACTTATAGAGTTACATGTGACTTGATCCCGTTTTCGGACAAAGCGAACGCGGAGTCAAGAGCAACTCTAATGTCATCCACAGGAAACCTCGCTGGTAACTTTGGTGGCAGCCCAGGCAGTTCATTGAACATCCACATCGAAAATCAAACAGACGTTGAATTTAAGGTGGACTTCAATGTGCCAAACGGTTTCTACTTCCTCAAGGTAGAGGCCACCAATCCAGATCGAACGCAGTGGATTGGCAAGCCATCGTGGGTTAAAGTGGAAGTCCGTGAATCTGTACTGTGATTAACTTCTCTTCATTATTGCGAACATGACGCCGCCGCGCTCACACCAGAGCTCGGCGGTTTCTTTTTTCTTAATTTTTGAAATAGTTTTTTATTCCACATTTTAGGATCTTTTTTTTAAAAAACAAAACCCCGCGACGATAGCCGCGGGGAAGTTGTGTCTCAAGCTTTCTAAGTTCAACATAACTACAGACCCATGTCTCGTAGAATCCTCTCCTGAAGAGGACTTATCAAGACTGAATCCTCAGACTTGGAGCCTCGAGATGTTTTGGATTGTGGTGCATCCGGCCAATTTAGCGGAATCGGTTTCCTCGAAATTAAATCAACCGGCGGACCCTTCTCTGAGTCGATAACTGACATCACAACTCCTTTCTCTTCCTACTCTCTTGTGATAATATCACAAATGTAGAATTTAATCAAATGCCGAAAAATTTATATCAAAACCTTCCACCAACCCCCGGCGTCTATATTATGAAAAACGCCAAAGGGGAAATCTTATACATCGGTAAAGCCGTCAATTTAAAACGGCGGGTTTCGAGTTATTTTCAAAAAGCGCATGAATATAGAATTGAAAAACTAGTCAGCCAAATTAGAAAAATTGATTACGAAAAAACTGACACCGGCCTCGAGGCGCTGATTCTAGAATCGGATTTGATAAAAAAGCACCAGCCCCCGTTTAATGTTCTCGAAAAAGACGATCGCAGTTTTTTATACGTCGAAATTACCAAAGAAAAATTCCCGCGAGTTTTGCTCGTCCGCGGCAAAGATAAAGCAAATAGTTATTCATCTAACTCCCAACGTCTAACATCTAACATATACTATGGTCCTTTTATTTCCTCTTCGGCTATCCGTGAAGCCATGAAAATCATTCGCCGCATTTTCCCGTATTCAACTCACAACCTAAAAACCCCATTGACTAGTGGCTATACCCTAAATCCCAAACCGTGTTTTGACTACGGTTTGGGATTGTGCCCCGGCACTTGCGTCGGAGCGATTAGCCAAAAAGATTACGCCAAAAATATAAAAAATATCAAACTCTTTTTCGCCGGCAAAAAGAAAAAAATCTTGGAATCTCTCAAGAAAGAAATAAGAGTATTGAGCAAAAATCTCGAATTCGAAAAAGCCGAAAAAACTAAACATCAAATCTTCGCGCTCCAGCATATCCAAGATACCGCCTTCATCTCCGAATCCGAAGTCATTAGTCCCAAGTTATTAGTTAATAGTCGCCGCATTGAAGGCTACGACATCTCAAATATTTCCGGCACGTCCGCTGTCGGCTCAATGGTTGTGTTTATGAACGGAAAACCCGAAAGAAGTTCGTACCGCAAATTCAAAATTTACACCGTCAAAGGTCCGGACGATACCGGTATGATTAAAGAAATTCTATCTCGACGGTTAAGGCATAAAGAGTGGCCATTTCCTGATTTAATCCTAATCGACGGCGGCGGGGGACAGATAAACGCCGCTAAATCCGCTCTAGTCGTAGCCGGGCTTAAAATTCCCGTCATTGGCATCGTTAAAGGCCCGGAACGCAAGCGAAACGATATCATCGGCCTTGCTCCCAAATGGATAGATAAAAAAGTCCTTATCCAAGTCCGCGACGAAGCCCACCGTTTTGCCATTAGCTATCATAAGAAATTACGGCGGAAACAAATGGTTAATTAAAACGTAATATGCTATAATAACCCTATGGAACCGCCAAGGATTAAAACCACACCGCGCGATTTTTTTATGCATCTTTTATCGATTGTCATGCTCTACGCGAGCGCGATCGCTTTCTCGACTCTCATTTTTCAATATATAAATCTCTTTATTCCGGACGTCATCCAAGGAAATTATTATGGAGTAACTGACGGCATTAAAAGCCTTGCCCGGGGTGCCTTGGCAACACTCATAGTTGTTTTCCCGGTTTATGTTTGGGTCGGTTGGTTTTTAAATAAGGACTACACCAAAAATCCGGAAAAACTCAATCTTCGGATTAGAAAGTGGTTACTCTATTTCACTCTCTTTGCGGCGGCGATTGTTGTGGTCGTGGACTTAGTCACGCTAGTTAGGAATTTTTTGGAAGGTGGATTAACTACCAGCTTTTTATTGAAAGTTTTAACCGTAGGATTTGTAGCCGGTTCAATTTTTGGATACTACTTAAACGATATTAAAAAAAGTAAAGTCGATTAAAATATTCTGAATCTTATCTGTATATCCGTAAGCCATTAGTATTCTGTAGCAAAATTATGAAATTATTTTCTTACCTTGTCATCGCAGTTGTTGGTATTTCAATCATCGCCGGTTTTTTTATTCTAGGCACACCCCAAGCAGAGCGTCTGCGCCGTTTTGATATTCAAAGAGTAAATGACCTCCAATCTATCCAGTATCAAGTTATTAACTATTGGCAAACCAAAGAAAAACTTCCCGAAAAACTTACCGATCTCGAAGACCCGATTAGTGGTTTCAGATCTCCTGTCGATCCGCAAACTAGCCAAAGTTACACCTACGAAATCAAAGGCGAATTAACTTTCTCGATTTGCGCGAATTTCTATCAATCGCAAATAGGGGAGCCGGTCACTGGTTTAACCCAGCCCGCAGTTCCACCTCCAACTCAACCCATTTCAACCGAAATACTTAATCCACAAAAACCAGGAATTCAATGGAACTGGGAACATAAAGCTGGCATAAATTGTTTTGAACGCACCATCGATCCTGCTCAGTTCCCACCTTTTTATAAAAAGAGATAGAGGAACTTAACATTCAATAAATGGACATTATCACTCACGGTCTTTGGGCTAATGTGGTTTATCGCGGCGTTACAACTGGTAAAAATATCAAACCCAGCAAAACGAAAATTTGGACCGTAATTTTTTTCGGCCTAATACCCGATCTTCTTTCCTTTGGGCCAATCTTTTTTTGGAGCATATATGAATTCCTTTTCCGTGGAATGGAAATCCCATTTCGAGGAATGCATAGTCAAGTTAGTATTCCTAACTATATTTTCGGAACCTACAACTATACTCATAGTTTTATTATTTTTCTAGCTATTTTTGGCATTGTATGGCTTATTCGAAAAAAACCGTTTTGGCTTATGTATGGCTGGGGCTTGCATATACTTATTGATATTTTTTCGCATGCCAAGGAATTTTTCCCAACGCCGTTCCTTTTTCCAATCTCAAACTTCCAAGTCAGCGGTTGGAGTTGGCATAATCCCGTTTTTATGGCTATCAATTACTCACTTTTAGTTTCAGTTTATTTAGGCCTCTATCTATGGCACAAATGGAAAAACAAGCGCATTATCCAAAAATCCTAAAAAGTTTTAATAGCAAAATCACTTTTTTAATTAAGAAGGGAAGTATCGGCGTGATTCCAACTGACACTATCTATGGAATCGTCGGAAACGCGTTAAATAAAAAAGCGGTTGATAAAATTTATAAACTCCGCCATCGCAATCCAAAAAAACCGATGATAATTTTGGTTGGTCAACTTTTTGATCTTAAAAAGTTCAGTGTTCTTCTAAAAACCAAAACCTACAACCTAAAACCCGGAGCTTGGCCTCATAAAACAAGCATAGTTTTTCCGGTATCAGGCGCCAAGTTCCGCTATCTCCACCGCGGAATCAATTCGCTGGCTTTCAGATTACCAAGAAGCAACAAACTCCGATCATTCCTCAAGAAAACCGGCCCTCTCGTTGCCCCGAGCGCGAACGTCGAAGGCAAACCTCCTGCCAAAACAATTGAGGAGGCTCAAAAATACTTCGGAGATAAAGTAGATTTTTATATTGACGCCGGTCGGCGCGTGAGCCGTCCGTCAAAATTGATCCAAATTAAAAATGATAAAATTATAAAATTGCGCAAGTGATAGTATAATTACTCATGATACTCGAAGACGAAATCAAAAATTTTTTCAAAGGTGAAGTTTTAACCGACTCCGCCACATTAAATAAATACAGCGAAGACGCGAGTATTTTTAAAATCCAGCCCGAAGTAGTAGTTTTCCCAAAAAACGTTGAAGATATTAAAGAATTGGTAAAGTTTGTCTCAAAAAAGAAAAAAATTTTAAAGAAAATTTCACTTTCGGCTCGCTCTGCAGGCACTGATATGACTGGCGGATCTCTAAATGAATCGATTACCGTCTCACTTACGGAACACATCAATAAAATCAAAGAAATTAAATTCCAAGGTCCAGGTGGCGGGTACGCGGTTGTTGAGCCGGGGTGCTTTTATCGAAATTTCGAAATTGAAACCTTAAAAAAAGATTTAATCTATCCACCCTATCCCGCGTCCAAGGATATCTGCGCTATGGGCGGCATCGTTTCCAATAACGCTGGCGGCGAAAAATCATTATCCTATGGCCAAACCAAAGACTACGTTTTAGAGCTAAAAGCGGTATTAACGGATGGGAACGAATATACTTTTAAACCGTTAAACGAATTTGAACTTAAGGAAAAAATTAAGCAAAAAAATCTTGAGGGGAAAATTTATTCAAAGATTTGGAATCTAATCAAAAAAAATCAAAAGCTGATTTGGGAATCAAAACCTAAAGTTTCAAAAAATTCTTCCGGTTATCTTCTCTGGGAAGTTTATGATGGTAAATACTTCAATCTCGCAAAACTAATTGTGGGGTCCCAAGGTACGCTAGGCATCATTACTGAGGCCAAGTTGCGCTTAGTTAAAATTAAGGCGAATTCACGAATGGTAGTCGTGTTTCTGAAAGACCTCGCACAGGTTGGAAGTCTGGTTAATATAATTCTGAAATTCAACCCCGAAAGTCTTGAATCTTATGATGACAAAACATTAATTCTGGCTCTTAAATTTTTACCCAGCCTTCTAAAATCTCTAATTAAAAAAAATCACAACATCTTCAAGCTCTTCTTTTCATTCCTGCCTGATTTATGGGTTCTGCTCACTTTCGGATTTCCTATGATGGTTTTAATAGCGGAATTCACTAGTAATCTTGAATTGGAAGTGGTCTCCGTCTCAACCCGTCTATCCCAGTCGTTAAAGTCCCAGGGTTTCAAAACTCTTCAAACCAAAAACCAGACCGAAGGCGAAAAGTATTGGACCATCCGCCGCGAAAGCTTCAATTTGTTAAGACAAAAGGTGAAAGATCGTTACGCTGCCCCGTTTATTGACGATGTGATTGTTAACCCCAAACATCTCCCTGAATTTTTGCCGAGATTAAACGTGTTGGTAGCAAAATATCCGGAACTAACATACACCATTGCCGGCCACGCCGGTGACGGCAATTTCCACGTCATCCCCCTTGCGGATTTCAAAAACCCAAACTTAAGAAACACTATCGCTAAGCTCTCCGAAGAAGTTTACGATTTAGTTCGCGAATTTGGCGGCTCAATCACAGCTGAACACAACGACGGCTTGATTCGAACTCCATTTTTAAATAAAATGTTCAACCCCAAAATGTTAAAACTTTTCGAAGACGTAAAAAATGCTTTTGACCCCCAAAACATTTTTAATCCCGGGAAAAAAGTCAACGGCGATCTAGATTACGCCCTAGATCACATCAAAGCAGAATAAATTTACCCCAGAATCACTTCGGTCACCTCATTGCTTCATTCGAAGCGAGGCTCCTGCTGATTCCGGGGCGTGATTTTGGAACCGACCAAGAAAGTTGTCCCGATGGATAGGATCCAGCCGAGACCCCACTATAGTATCAAATTACACATCAGAGTCAATGATACTGATATATAATTCAAAATATGAGAATCATCGCCCACCTCGATATGGATGCTTTTTTCGCAGCTGTGGAAGAAAGAGATCGTCCTCGCCTTAAGGGTAAGCCAATTGTAGTCGGTGCCGACCCTCAAGGCGGCAAAGGCAGAGGAGTCGTTTCGACTGCAAACTACAAGGCACGCGAATACGGCATCCATTCCGCTATGCCTATCACAAAAGCCTGGGAACTTTCTCAAAAGGCCAAAAAAGAAGGCAAGCCCGAAGCGGTTTTCATCGAACCCACCTTCCATAACTATTCAGAAGTTTCAAAAAAAGTTTTCGATATCGTCTTGCAAACCATAGAACAGGTTTACCCTTCTAAGTTTTCAGTCGAAAATTTAGAAAGGGCCAGCATTGATGAAGCGTTTCTAGATTTGAGCCAGTTGAGATCTATGGAAAAAGCCGAGGAAATTTGCCGCGAACTAAAACAAGAAATAAAAAGTAAAGAAAAACTGACCTGCTCCATTGGAGTTGGGCCGAACAAACTCATTGCTAAAATCGCCTCCGACTTTAAAAAACCCGACGGGCTTACGGTTATATCAGAAAACAAAGTTGCCGAATTTCTTGACCCTTTGCCAATTCGAAAAATTCCCGGCATTGGACCCAAAACAGAAATATTATTAAAAAATCTTGGGGTTAAAACTATCAACGATTTAAGACGACTTCCAAAAGAAAAACTTGAAAAGCTCCTAGGAAAATGGGGTGTTTCTTTATATAAAAAAGCGCGAGGAGAAGATGACTCCCTGGTCGGGGAGTTTAACGAGATTAAATCAATCAGCGAACAGGAGACTTTTTCTCAAGACACTCTTGATCCGAACTTCATCTTGAGCCGTTTAAAACTTTTATGCGTGAGTGTTTTTAGGAGTTTTTCCGCCAAAGGCGGATCCTCCTTTAGAGGACAGAAAAGTGGTTTCAAAAGTTATAAAACCATAACTATTACTGTTAGATTTTCCGGCTTCGAAACAAAAAACCGAAGCCATACTCTAAAATCTGAAGCAAGGGATTTATCCACCCTTGAATTTGAGGCTATGAGATTAATTTCTCCATTCTTCGACACACGTGAAAATCCTAAGAAGAAAAGGATCCGCCTAATTGGCGTCAGAATCGAAAAAATGAAATAATACTTTAGTAAGAAAAAAGTAGGGCTCCGTCTGGAAGTTTCCATAGGAGCCCTCGCATCTAGCAATTCATCAGCAAGCGGCCTAACTAGACGCAGTAGGCTCGGGTCAACTACTAACCAGTATATTTATTATATATTTTCTTAATAAAATGAAAAAATATCTTCTGATTTTAATCGCAGTTTTTGTAGCCATCGGCGGTTTCTTCGCAATCAAAAATTTCGTTCCCAATCTCAAAACCGATACATCCGGAGCTGTTACCGCTTTAAAGAAAACGCTTAATACCGCCATTGATTCCAAAATTGGCGGGATAACCACTAGCGTCCCGAAGGCTAACAAAACAGTCCAGAAGCAAATCTCCACGCCTCCACCCTTAGTCACAAAAACTGCGCCCGTCTCGCCGTCCACTGCGCTCTCGAAACTTGGAGTTCTTGTTTGGACCAATGTTCAAAGAGATTTAAATGGCAAGATGCCTTCGCTAACATCTAATTCCATCCTCGATCAGATCGCCAATCTCCGGCTTCAAGATATGTTTAGCCGCCAGTATTTTGAGCATATTTCTCCCATCGGCGAAGGCGCGAGCGACTTAGCTAGAACGAACGGCTACGAGTTTATTGTTATTGGCGAAAATATTGCTCTTGGCAATTTTGAAAGCGACCAGAAACTAGTCGATGCCTGGATGGCCAGTCCCGGCCACCGGGCCAATATTTTGAACACTCGCTACCAGGAAATTGGTATTGCCGTGGGAGAGGGGACTTTTGACGGTCAAAAAACTTGGCTTGCGGTTCAGATTTTCGGTAAGCCCATTTCTTCTTGTCCTCAAATTGACGGAAATATTAAAACTCAAATTGAAACTAATAAATCAATTATCGATAATCTTCAAAATCAAGCCCAAGCCGTCCGCACCGATCTCGAATCCAGCTCTCCTCAAACTAAAGCTGAAGTCGAAATCTATAACCAAAAAGTTAATCAATACAATAGTTTGATTTCTCAAATTAATTCATTGATTTCTGAAACAAAAAATCTCGTGGCAAACTACAACAATCAAGTTCAGGCTTTTAACTTATGCTTTTCTAATTAGATAAAATTTCGCTAGTTCACAATTTCTTTAAAAAGAGTAAAATGAAATAACATTTTAAAATAACCATGAAAGCTCTTTGGAATAATTTCGTCGTTGCCGAAAGCGAAAAAACCGTCACTTTTGAAGATAAACTTTATTTTCCCTACGACTCAGTTAAGCTCCAATACTTCAGCAAGAATGGGAAAGTTTTTTCGTCCACCACGCAAGGCGTCTGCGAATATTACGATATAGAAGTCGGAGGAGTAAATAAGCGCGACGGCGCCTGGATGTGCCCCAATCCTAAAACGCAAATCAAAAATATAGCCGACTATTTTTCGTTTGATAAAGAAATAGAAATTAAAAAATAAAACAATGCAAAAACGAAGCTATCTTATTACTGCTATCGTCATTGGTGTCATTTTTCTTTTTATTTTATTTGGTGGGAATAAAGTCAAAAAAGAGGCGCCGTCCAATCCTTCAGTAGAAAAAGGTATTGATGTCGCTACTTCAAGTGACTCTATCAATAACGCTACCGGAAGCGAAGCCCAGACGTCACTTCCAGTGAGTCAATAATTTTTTATTCGGAGCTTACTTTATACTTAGCGGATTTACTACTTTGTCACCCTCCGCCACACCGGAGAGAATTTGTGCGCTTCCCTTAGCGTCTTTCATTCCAACAGTAACTGGAGTTTCCTTTAGTTCGTCATTTTCAAGTTTCATTGCAAAAGTGCCACTGTCTTTTTCGGTGATTGTGTAAATCGGCAAAATCAAGGCGTTCGGTTCGCTGGCGGTTTGAATGATTAAATTCGTGGTTAATCCGCTTTTTAATCGCGAATCAGGTTTATCGAAAGAAATTTTTACTTTGAAATTAACTACGCCGTTAACCAAAGTTTCGGCCGGATCAATGTAAAAAACCTTTCCGGTAAAAGTTTCTCCCGGAAAAGCGTCTAGAGTTATTTCTACATTATTCCCCGAAGCAATTTTGCCGATACTAATTTCGGGAATGTTCGTTTCTATTTCGAGTTGGCTTTCAGAAATTATTGACAAAAAAGTTGTGTTTGGCGAAGCAACCTCACCCACCCTAAGATTCTGCTTTGTAACTGTACCCGCGATAGGGGAATAAAGAACGCTTTTTTGAATTTGTGCCTCAACTAAAGCCACTTTAGCTTCGGCTTGTTTTAATTGCGCTTCCTGGGAAGCAATCTGTTCTTTCGTTGATCCAGCAAGTTTTAGATTCAATTCATCTTGGATTTTCTGGACCGTATCGCCTCGAGAAGAAATGGTCTGTTTCTGATTGCTCGCGCTCGAAAGAGCAGTATTTATATTTGTCCGGGCTGTATTAATATTTGTTCGATAAGTGTCAGTTGTTGATTGGGTTAAACCCACTGACCCTCCCACGAGAGACGATAGCTTATCGAGAAATAAGCGGATTGATTCAAGATAGCTCTGCGCATTTTTTAAAGCTCCGTCTCTTTGATTTTAACATCTTCCAGCCTTGACCCGATTTTTAGCTCGTCGAGTTTCGCCTTCTGTGAATCTGTGTTTGCCTGCGCATCGAGAAGTTGAGCTCTCAACTCGCTAGTGTCCAAATAAATTAAAGCTTGTCCAGCACCGATTTTATCTCCTACGAAAACATTTACGGCAGTTACTCTCCCGCTGCGTTCGAAAGCTAAATCAACACTGTTGGCTGATTTAGTTTTGCCGGTAATCTCAACTTCTTGGGCAATAGGCCGGCGTTTAACTTGGATAATTTCATAATTCCCGTTTCTCGCTTTGAAAATTAAAACGGCTAAAATTATCAAAATAACGGCGGAGACCGGTACCAAAAAACCTTTCTTTTTTAAAAAACTAAAACCAGTCTTGTTTGGCATGTTAAGATTGCACTAATTATATAATTATTCTCAATCTTTTTCTATACCCAATATGAATAACCACATTAAAAAACTTATCGAACGCTATAACTATCAATTCCCGAAAGAGCTGATTGCCCAAGAGCCGGCTTCGCCAAGAGATAGCGCCCAGCTTCTAATTTATAATCAAAAGAACCATTCCATTAAGTTTGATAATTTTTTTAACCTTACAAAATATTTACCCCATGGCTCAATTTTAGTATTCAACGAAACCGAAGTTATCCCTGCGCGATTAGTTCTAAGAAAAGAAACTGGCGGCAAAGTTAAGGCGCTCTTTATTGAGGAATCCCACGAATTGGTTAAAGTTATGGCCGACAGAAAATTAATTCCTTTGTCCAAACTTTTTATCAACAAAAAACTTTTCTTCACTGTCCAAAAACAGGAAGAAAAATTCTACCTTTTACAACCATCATTCAATTTAAGAATACTTTCGCAAATTCTCGAGAAATATGGCGAAACTCCCATTCCCCCTTATATAAAAAATACCCCACTAAAAGAAGGGGAGTTAAGAGAAAAATATCAAACAATTTTCGCTAAAACCAAAGGTTCGGTTGCCGCACCAACGGCTTCCCTTCATTTCACAAAACGTCTTTTTAAGAAAATAAAAACCCAAGGTTTCGGAGTAGAATTCATTACTCTTCACGTTGGTCTGGGCACTTTTGCTCCTCTAGAGGAAGGAAATTTTAAGCTCGGCCGTCTGCACGAAGAAAAATATTTTATTGATCCTCGAGTAGCTTGCGCGCTAAATCATGCCAAAAAAATCGGCCGCCCAATCATTGCGGTTGGCACCACTACGGCGAGGACGCTAGAATCGGCATCTCTAAAAAACGGCAAACTTAAAAACCTAAACGGCGCTACTGACCTCTTTATTCGCGAAGGCTACCGCTTTAGTTTTATCGACGGGCTTATCACAAATTTTCACGTTCCGCATTCAAGCTTGTTGATGTTGGTTTCAGCGTTAGTTGGTCGAGAAAGATTACTAGAACTCTACAAAACCGCCATTCGAAAAAAGTTCCGGCTTTTTTCCTTCGGAGATGGCATGTTAATTTATTGACGCTTTGTCCCCTAAGGAGTATTCTAATAATTAGCAAAGGAGGAAGGTATGAACGAGAAATCCGCTTTTGACGACGAAATAGTTTGTCTAAACTGTGGACATTCTGAAGATCTCCACCGCGCCGACCAAGTCTGCTCAGGTTGCTATACTCAACCAGATGGAGAGGACATTGAGATTCCCTGTGATTGCAGAGACTTCGAACCCGCAACTCTCACTGAATATCTTGCCCCGGCTAAAGACACGAAGGTCGACTAAGCCACAAATCCGAGCGCCATTTTCTCCAATCAGGCCGGTCATTGACTGGCCTTTTTGTTCTAAGGATTTATCCACTATTTGATTTACAAGTATTCCCATTGTATTATCAACACCAATAGTTTCAAAACAAAAATAATATGAACAAACCCAAAGTTTATACCGTTGAAAGCGTCACCGCCGGTCATCCCGATAAAGTCTGCGATCAAATCTCTGACGCGATACTGGATGAGTGTTTGAGGCAAGATCCTAAAAGCCGAGTAGCCGTGGAAACTCTGGGGTCTCACGGATTGCTGGTAATCGGCGGAGAAGTTACCACTAACGCTAACTTCGATTCAGCGGAAATCACGCGAAAACTTTATAAAGATATCGGCTACTCCGACGAGCTTGAAATTATCGCTCACCTCGTTAAGCAGTCGCCAGACATCGCTCAAGGAGTGGACACTGGCGGCGCCGGCGATCAGGGTATTATGTATGGCTATGCCGAGAAAGATGGATCATCTGAATTTCTCCCCGAAAGCATTTTCTTAGTTCACAATTTAACAAAAAGACTCGAAACAATGCGTCGAAGCGGTAAATTCTCTTGGCTTAAACCTGACGGCAAAGCGCAAGTCACTATGGAAAACGGCCGTATTCGGACCATTCTCGTCAGTTGCCAGCACGGCGAAGAAATTAATCAGCCGGAAATAAAAGCCACCCTTATTGAAAATCTAATCAAGCCCTTAGTCCCAGATATCTCCAGCGTCGAAATTCTAGTTAATCCTACAGGAAAATTTGTCCTCGGAGGCTTTGCGGCCGATGCGGGGCTTACCGGAAGAAAAATTATGGTTGATACCTATTGCGGTCTCGCGCCCCACGGAGGGGGTTGTTTTTCCGGCAAAGACCCCACTAAAGTTGACCGTTCCGCCGCCTATATGGCGCGCTTCGCCGCCAAAAATATTGTGGCGAACGGCTTAGCCAAAGAATGCTTGGTATCTGTAGCTTATGCTATCGGCCGAGCCGAACCCCTAATGGTTGAAGCCATCGACCAAAACGATAATAGTTTAGCCGATCTCGTAAAACAGAAATTTGATTTTCGGCCCCTAGCCATTATCGAAAGATTAAATCTCCGCCGCCCGATTTATCTTCCCACCGCCGCATACGGCCACTTCGGCCGCCCCGGCCTCCCCTGGGAAGAAATCATCTCGTTTTAATTTTATAAAATCAGGAGTCGCTGGGCGACTCCTGATTGTTTCTGCTTCATTATTCCTCAGTTTTTCATCCTCTCATTCGGTTGTCGAGAAAAAACCTGTTCGGGTAGAGGTATACCGCGAACGTGCCATCAGTGTACCGAACTTGAAAAGCGGGCCTCTTTCTCACTAGGCAATGCTTAGTAATAACTCCTTTACCAGCTAAAGTTCCGCGGGCAGGGTTTATTACTTTTACACCGATATGGACTGTTGACCACGACAAATTATCTCTCGGGCTATCTCCCATTGTATCCTCCCCGTCGATGTTAAAATTCCAATTATTCTTTTATAAAAATAACACGCCCCAACAATCATTTCAACGATGCTCTAAATTTCACTTTTCCCCAGTCGCTATCCTTATTTTGTTATAATTATTCCGTTAGTAATTCATACTCGAAAGGTCGAAACTAATTTCGATTACAAAAAATATGAAAGGTTTGCATGTGGTCACGTGGATTCTTCTCGTGATCGGGGGTTTAAACTGGTTATTGGTTGGCCTCAAGCTTGGCGGTATTGGTGAGTGGTTACCGAGCATTGCCAATATCATCTTTATTTTAGTCGGACTCTCGGCTATCTACGAGCTGGCAACCCACAAGAAAAACTGTAAGTTATGCGGCAACCAGAGTGCAGCCCCGATGGCTTAGTTCGTCATTCTTGATTGATAAAACAAAAAAACCCCTGCGCGAAACGGGGTTTTTTGTTACTCACATATCATATTTTAATATGCTAGAATAATCGCTATGGAAAAGAAAATCCTTATCCTCTTGACCGCCGTCCTAGTTTTAATGATTGCCGCCGTTCTTTTTATTCCTGCTCCCAAGAAAGATAAAACCAAACCGGCTCCGCCTTCCACGAGTCCTAATCTTAAGGTGTATAACCTCGCGCCCAATCAGGAAATAACTTCTCCGCTAGTTATTTTTGGCGAAGCCAAAGGCTGGTATTTTGAAGCTTCCTTCTCGGTTAAAATACAAGACGAAAAAGGAAATGTTTTAGCCGCCACTCCTGCGCAAGCCAATCCGCCAGTTGGCGGAGACTGGATGACCAATGAATTCGTTCCATTTGAGGCGAAACTTGAGTTCAATCAACCTACCAGCTCAAAAGGATTTGTTATTTTATCAAAAGACAATCCATCTGGCCTCAAGGAAAACTCGGAATCAGTTCAAATCCCGGTGATTTTCAAAATGGAGACAAGCGAAATAAAAGCCTACTTCGGTAATAACAAACTCGATCCCGAAGTTAGCTGCAATAAAGTCTTCCCCGTAATACGAAAAATTCCAAAAACCCAAACTCCGGGACGCGCAGCGCTGGAAGAAATGCTCAAAGGTCCCAGCCCCGAAGAAAAATCTTCCGGATTTTTCACCAGCATTAACCCTGGAGTAACAATTCAAAAATTCGTTATTCAAGACGGTGCCGCTAAAGTAGATTTCAGTCCCAATATAGAAGAAAGAGTTGGCGGTTCCTGCCGTGTGGCGGCTATTAGCGCTCAAATTATTCAAACCCTAAAGCAATTTCCCACCGTGAAGAATGTTATAATATCGATTAACGGGCGTACTGAAGATATCCTTCAGCCATAAAAATTCTTCAAAAGGTCGAAAAATTTGAAGTTAAAATTAAAATGACACACTACGTCTGTACCGGTGATTGCCACGGTGAATCGCCTAGGCCGGGCACTTGCCAAGCAAAGGATTGTGGCAAATTCGGCGAACCCCTGGAACCCTGCGAATGTGAAGATGGGCTTCATATGGAAGTTTTTGAACAAAACAGCGCCGAATTAGAAAACCTCGAGAAAGCCGACGAATTGGAAGAAACCGATATTTAAAATAAATGATTGAATATTCCGACTTTCAGAAAATCGAACTGAAGGTTGCCAAAATTATCGAAGCCGAAAGAGTTGATGGCTCCGAAAAACTTATCAAACTAAAAGTCTCGCTTGGGACAGAGGAGCGTCAAATTGTCGCCGGCATAGGCAAAACTTATCTGCCGGAAAATTTAGTAAATAAAGAAATTATTGTCGTTGCCAATTTGGCGCCGAGACAACTAATGGGTCTCGAAAGCCAGGGCATGCTTCTGGCGGCTCATGACGAAAATGGCGATCCAGTCATATTAATACCAGAGAAAGAAACTCCACTCGGCTCTCAAATTAGTTGAAGCGGGAACCGTATCTAAGTTTATTTAAAATTAAATTACTTGATACCTAACACATGGCACATGATACACCTAAAATCGGCGCCCACGTTTCCACTCAAGGCGGTCTCGCGAACGCCTTTGAAAACGCTAAAAAAATTGGCGCCGAAGCCATTCAATTTTTTGGTTCCTCTCCTCAGCAATGGGCGGTGCGCGAACCAAAGCCGGAAGATATTGAAAAATTTAAAACTGCCCATAAAAAAGCCGGGGACATGCCCGTTTTTCTTCACGCCGCTTATTTAGTTAATCTAGCCAGCCCAAACGAAATTACTCGGGCTAATTCAATCCAAAGCTTGATTGGCCACTTAGAGATTTGTGAAGCCATCGGCGCAGAAGGATTAATTTTCCACATCGGTTCTGCCGTGTCCTCCAAAGCCTTGGCGACGGAGGAACAAAGAGCAGTCAAAGAACAAGCCATTGAATTTTTAGTTTCCGGCGTCAAAAAAGTTTTAGAAAAAGTTAAAGGGAATTCGCTGATTATTTTAGAAAATTCATCTGCCGGCGGAGCCAAGCTTGGCGCCACCTCTGAAGAAATTGGGTTAATTTTAAATAAAATAAAATCTAAGCGCGCCAAAGTTTGCTTTGACACCGCGCATGCCCTCGAAGCCGGCGTCATTAAATATGAGCAAGTTAAGGAAATAAAAAACACTTTCGACGAATGGGATAAAGAAATCGGTTTGGAAAACATTATCGCGATTCACGCCAACGATTCAAAAACTCCCTTCGCCTCTCACAATGACCGCCACGAAAATATCGGCGAAGGCTGTATTAACCTCGCTGGCTTCAAAAATCTAGCTAAAGAATATCGCCTTAAGGACAAAGTTTGGCTTTTAGAGGTCCCGGGTTTTGATAACCTCGGCCCCGACAAGAAGAATATTGATATTTTGAAGTCCTGCTTTGGTTAAACGAAGTGTGGATATCTTTATGAAAAATATTCAATATTAAGCTAAGATAATAAGGCGATAAGCGGCCCTTCCGCCATCGCTCGACTCCATCCACGGCAGTCGGCCAAAGATGACTGCCGTGGTGTATATAAAAAAATCAACATAACCAAACTACACTTATGCGAAAATCAAATTGGTTGCTACTAGTAATAGTTTTAGCTCACAGTATAATTGCCGTTATTGGAACTCGTACTATCCAAGACATGGGAGCTATAGGAGTTGGTGTAATATATTTATTCCCAGCACTACTTGCGAACTTGATTTGTTTGCCGATAATTTTTGATAGCAAAAAAACAATAGGATATATGTTGATTCTCGTAGCTGCACTTTGGTTAGGCGTACCGGTATATGAATTTTTCGGCTGGACACTAACTTCAATACCAAATTACTTCGTTAGTTTTAAAAACATAGCGCAGGCAGTTCTAACATTAATCGAATTAGCTATTTTCATAATTATTTGGTCGAATGTGTTTAAGAAATTTAAGAAAAATCAAAATAATCAACCATTACAAACACAAAAACCAACATGACCGAACATAAACTCCCAACTCTACCATACGCCTATGATGTCTTAGAGCCATACATCGACGCCCGAACAATGGAAATTCATTACTCCAAGCACCATCAAACGTATGTAAATAACTTAAACGCCGCCATCGAAAAACACAAAGAATTTGGCGACGTTACGGCAGAAAATCTAATTAAGAGCTTAGGTAGCGTTCCTGAGGATATTCGAGTAGCCGTACGAAACAGCGCCGGCGGTCACGCTAACCATTCCATGTTCTGGCAAGTTATGAAACCCAAAGCTGAAGCCGAACCAACTGGCAAATTATCCGAAAATATCGGTAAAACCTTCGGGAGCTTCAAGAGCTTCCAGGAAACTTTTACCAAAACAGCGCTTGCCCAATTCGGCAGCGGTTGGGCTTGGCTAAGTTTCACCAACCTCGGCGGGCTCGAAGTTCATTCTACCCCAAACCAAAACAGCCCTCTCGAGGAGGGTCTGATTCCGCTTCTCTGCCTAGATATTTGGGAACATGCTTATTATTTGAAATATCAAAATCGCCGTCCGGAATACGTCGAAAATTGGTGGCACGTCGTTAACTGGGAAAAGGTCGATGAAAATTATTTAGCCGCCGCAGGACATTCACTCTTAAAAATATGATTGATATTTTCGGTCCGTCGATAGCAAGTTTTGCCCTAAGCTTAGGTATTTCTCCCCAACGGTTTGGAATTATATTATTAGCCATCATTATTCTCTGGACCATTCCCTGGAAAGGGGTGGCGCTATGGAAAGCATCCCATCGGCAAGAAAAATGGTGGTTTATAGTGCTTTTAGTTATTAACACCATTGGCATTTTAGAAATTTTATACATCTTTGTTTTCAGTAAGAAAACCTCTGAATCTCCAAGCACCCCTCGCTAAATCGACGGGATAGCTAAAGAGAAGAGTATTATGAAACATTTTAATCTAAGAATCTCCGGCCTCGTGCAGGGAGTTGGTTTTCGTTTTTTTGCTTCTCAAAAAGCAGACTTTCTAAACTTAACCGGTTTTATAAAAAATAATCCCGACGGAACTGTTTCGATCGAGATAGAAGGGGGCGAGAAAAATCTAAAGGAATTTATTACTTGGTGCCGGAAAGGTCCTCCAACGGCCGAAGTCAAAAAACTTGAAGTGAAGGAAGGCAAACTTAAAAACTTCTCCGAGTTTAAATACTACTAAAATTAAAATTTAATCAACCCCGGCACTAATTAAGGAAAGGTTCGTTTGTAAAGGCACGAAAAGTGAACCGCAGATTAAGTCGGAGGAATAATTACAATTACAGATGTACTAAATTCCTTGATTAGTCCCGAGGTCAACCTCCTTGATAATTTGAATTTTAGAGTAGGCAATCCCAAATTTTAAGGCCTGTGACTTCGTAGACATCCAGATATCAACGTTGTTTCCTTTTCGCTCATGCATTCGATCTTCAACTACGAATACCTTATCTCCGAAAAGTTCAGGGATCTGAATTTTAGTTCCAAAAGGAAGTAAGTTTGTAGCCACAATTCCATCCCTTACAGTCGAACCAGAGGCGGTAATAAAAGGGGTATCGTCAGTTTCCTCTGGAGTGCTTGAATAAGCCGTTATCCACACGCTCCTGGTATCTATTACCACGATCGGTGCATTCTGGCCTAAATTATCGCTTAAAACTATCGCCGTGGTGCTATTATGGCCGGCTCCTGAATATAAACTAGAGCTTAGTCCCAAAAACATTAAAAATGCTTTAGTTATCATATTTTTTTCCAATAAAAAACCCCCTTCCAGGGGTTTAACATTTCCCGTATAGTATACTCCTCCTAAAATAAAAGTCAATAGGGGGTCAAAATATGCTAAAAACGCTATGAAATAAGCCCTAGAATCAATATTTGCCGATTTCAAATGAACCCATTATAATTTCTAAAACAAGGTCGTAGCGAAAAATTAATTATGATGGATAATTTTTATTTTGGACAAATGGGAGGTTGGGGAATGGGTGGATATCTGGGTATGTTTGTTTTTTGGGTGGTTGGTATCCTACTCTTAGTTTGGCTCATCAAAGAGCTTTTTTCGTGTAAAGGAGGCAAAACAACAATTAATTCAGCCGAGAAGTCTTTCGAGAAATCGTCTATGGATATCTTAAAAGAGCGTTACGCCAAAGGAGAAATAACCAAAAAGGAATTCGACGCTAAAAAAGCTGATTTAGAGTAGCGAACTTAAATGGGGCGCGCCCCGTTGGAAATGGCGAGAAAATACGCAGTATTTTTGAGACAAAACACAAAACTATTTAATTTGATTGGTAGGTATTCCGAGATTAAAACTATCAGACAAGAAAAACGTTCTATTTCCTATGGGGTTCAAGCTTCTAAAAAAAGATAACCAGGCCCGGCTTGGAGTTTTAGATACGCCTTCGGGCCCAGTTGAGACGCCAAGTTACGTTGTCGTAGCCACGGACGGCCACATCCGTACCCTAGAGCCGGGAGATATTCCCAAAACCAAAACCCAAATCGCCATCTGCAACACCTACCACCTTTGGCGCTCGTTAGGCGAGAATGGATTAAATGATTTCACGGGTTTGCATGATTTTATGGAATGGGAGGGTTTGATTATGACCGACTCCGGCGGTTTTCAAGTTTTTAGCTTGGGAGTTGCTCGAGAAACCGGTGTTGGCAAAATCGTGACCGAAGAAGGGGAGAAATATCGGCCAGAAAATAATTTGGTTCGTGTCACCGACTCTGGGGTTTATTTTATGGAAAATGGCGAAGAAATTTATCTTGACGCCGAACTCTCAATTCGCATCCAAGACCAACTCGGAAGCGATATCATCCTTGCTTTTGACGAACCTAGCTCTCCGCTTCATGACTACGACTATACTAAAAAAGCTATGGAGCGAACCCACGCCTGGGCGGAGCGTTCCCTCGAGGCCAAAATCTCAGATCAAAAAATCTACGGCATTATTCAGGGCGGGCATTTTGAAGACCTCCGCCGTGAAAGCGCCAAATTTATCGGCTCGCTTCCGTTCGACGGCTTTGCCGTCGGCGGCTCTTTTGGCAGTTCTTTTGGTGGGCAAAAAAATGATACTTTTCAGGAATTAAATTGGGTTAATCCTTTGCTACCCGAAGAAAAACCGCGCCATCTTTTAGGCATCGGCAGAATTGAAGATATTTTCGAAGCCGTAGAGCGGGGGATTGATACTATGGATTGTGTTATTCCCACTCGTGAAGCCCGGCATGGCGGCATTTGGTCTCAAGGTGGGCGATTGGATATTTTAAAGGGCCTTTATCAAGATGACGAAAGTCCGCTCATCGAAGGCTGTGAATGTCCCACCTGTGGAGAGGAAGGAACTACAAAATCCAAACTTCACAATCTTTTTAAAGCCAAAGACTTCGATGCCGCTCGCAAAGCCACTATCCATAACGTTTTCTTTTTCAATAATTTAATGTTTCAAATCAGAGAATCAATTCGTAACTCCAATTTTACCCAATTTAAGAAGAATTATCTTCATGTTTAGTCAAACTTGACAAAGGAAAAAGTTATGATATATAATACACCACAGTAAACATCTGCCATCAAGGGGATCGGCAGGTTCCGCATTTCCACAGTTTTCAGGAGGGTCGAAATGGCACAGAAAAAAAATCAACGGCAACGCACAAAGGCGTATTGGCACCTGTATCAGTTGCAGCAGGTGCAGCCGCCAGAGAGGTTCGCCAAAGTGGTCGATAAAATCACCAGAGGTGAGTGCTATCTCATCAAGTGAGTCGGTACCCCAAAGTTTTCGTCCCCAGCCCTTCTCCGGGCAAACCTACCCCACTCGCAAAATATCGCGAGTGGGGCAGTCTTTTTTTTGCACGCCCCGTAGGAAATTAAATATTTTTCGTGATTTTTATGTTCAATTCAAAAATAAACAATAGACATGAGTAAAGTTGGTTTTTATATAAAAATATTTTGCTTCTCTAAATATTTCCTATGGGGTACAATTGATAGTATCTATGAGCCAACTCATTTTCGATATTGAAACCATCGGCGAGGATTTTGATTCGCTCGACCCGGTCACCCAAAAGACCCTAACTCACTGGATTAGCAACGAAACTTCCGACGAGTCCGAATACACGAAAATTCTCTCCGATATTAAAAATCGCCTCGGCTTTTCGCCCTTAACCGGCGAGATTGTCGCTATCGGAGTTCTCGACTGCGAAAAAAATCAAGGCGCGGTTTATTTCCAAGCGCCCGGCGAAAAAATAAAAGACTTCACCGAAGATAATTTTAAATTTAAAGCTCTAACCGAAAAAGAAATGCTCGAATCTTTTTGGGAGGGCGCAAAAAAGTACGGAGAATTTGTGAGTTTCAATGGCCGCTCCTTCGACGCTCCATTTTTAATGATCCGCTCTGCTATCCACGGAGTCCGGCCCACTGTGGATTTGATGCAGGGAAGATATTTATACCAGCAACGAGATGCCAAGCACATCGACCTCTTGGACCAGCTCACTTTCTACGGTGCCTCCGCTAAAAAGGGCAGCCTTCATCTTTGGAGTCGAGCCTTCGGCATCAAAAGTCCCAAAGCCGATGGCGTCTCAGGAGATGACGTCGGCCGGCTTTTCAAAGAAAAGAAATTTAAAGAAATTGCCATATACAATACCGGCGATCTTATCGCCACTAAAGAACTTTTCGAATACTGGAGTAAATACCTACGAGCAGGCGCCTGAAGATAGTTTAAAGAATTGATTTTTTTAAAATAAGAGAATAAAATAATTCAAGCTCCATTTTAGCTCACGTCAGAAAAACTAGCAGTTCACTTGCAGCACTTCACCCTTTAACCCTCACCAAGTACCACTGGAGGAGTCATGGTAAAACTGGCATTTGAGTTGCCGAGTCGTTCAGGTGGGCTCAAAACCGTCACCACTCTCGCAAAAATCAACGACCGGATTCCTGTCGCAATACACAGAAATCAGGTTGAGTTTGGGAGAACGGCAAAAGATCGTCCTGACCATGTCGAAGTCATCATTCGCCATGGACAATTGGTGGGTAAGTCGACGATCAGGATCGGCAACGTCAAGGCCAAGGTTTCAATCGCAGAATAGCTGCAAGTGTTGCAGCCAAAAGAGCCCCGGACTAGATTCAGTCCGGGGCTTGCTCTATCCGCAATCCTAAAGTTAGTCACAACACACAATTGCGCTAAAATATCCCTTGCATTAAAATTAACCCACTATATAAACTATGAAAAACTCAAATCAAAACCAAATATCAAAAATAACCAAAGACGAGCTGGGCCCGGCTTATATTGTCGAAACCTACGACCCCCAACTCGACTTCACTGGTTATCTGGTAATCGATAATTTAAATTTAGGCGTTGGCAAAGGAGGCATTCGTATGACGCCAGACGTGAGCGCGCTTGAAGTTTTTCGTCTCGCTCGCGCTATGACTTTTAAAAACGCTCTCGCTGGTTTGCCCTTCGGCGGGGCCAAAGCTGGCATCGTTCTAGATCCCCGAACAATTACTCTCGAAAAAAAGAAAGCCGTTATGGAAAGTTTTGCGCGATCATTAAAAGCGCTCATTCCTCGTCTCTACATCGCCGGACCGGATATCAATACTAGCGAGCGCGAAATGCAGTGGTTTGCTGAAGCTAATGGTAATTGGAAATCCGCCACCGGCAAGCCGGCAAATTATTGCATGGACGCTTTTGGTAAAGGCGATAAAAAGTGCGGCATTCCACACGAATTCGGCTCCACGGGTTTCGGCGTCGTTCAAGCGAGCAAAGTTGCTGCCGAGTTCGCGGATGTTGATATGAAAAACGCCACCGCCGCCATCGCCGGTTTTGGCAACGTCGGCACTTTCGCTATGAAACATTTAGACGAAATTGGCGTTAAAACCATCGCCGTTTCGGATCGACAGGGGGCTATCTATAATCCCAAAGGAATAGATTATAAAAAACTTATAAAGATCAAGGATTCAGGCAAATCCATCTTCGACTACAAAGACGCCAAACAAATCGGCCGTGAAGCCATCTATGAATTAAAAGTTGATATTCTGATTCCCGCCGCCACTCCCGACGTCATTAATGAAACCAATTATAAAAAAGTTAAAGCGAAAATTATCGTTGAAGGCGCCAATATTCCGATGCAGGAAAAATACGAAGAATATTTCCACAAGAACGGAACGCTAATTGTCCCGGATATTATCGCCAACGCCGGAGGCGTTATCTCGTCCTACGCAGAATACCGAGGCTATAACCCAAAAAGAATGTTTGAAACCGTGGAAGCTAGAATTGTAAAAAATGTCCGCACGATTCTTTCGGCTTCAAAAAAAGAAAATCGCTCGCCCCGCAAAGTGGCAATGGAAATCGGCAAGAAACGGATATTATCAGCTAAGAGGAGAATATTTTGAGTTGTCATATCTAAAACCTATAACCTAAAACCCAACACCTCACTTTGGCCAAACGTCGAGTTTTCTAACAAAAAACCGGTGCGACCGTAATCGCATCGGTTTTCTTTTTCTGTTGTTTGCGGAGTTCACTAGGTCGGAGGAGAGAAGCTGGCAAGCTTTCCTACCTCGACAAATCCATCCAGAACGAGCCACTCAACATCGACTTTGAGTCCAGCTCTTCCGAGGGCCTTGATGATGCTGAAAATCTCATCCCTATTGGTTGAGCAGACGCAGATGTAGGGCTTTGGAGTTTGTGCCTTATCGCACGACACTGCTTCCATCGGAATGATTGATGTAATGGCGTCATTTGTGAGGCCGAGCCGTTCCATCACAAGATTTACGACCCCTTTCAGCGATGCGGCTTCTGGTGTTGAAAAACCGCAAATCTTAACATTCGGCATTTCTTCCTCCCCGTGACAAGTGAACAGTTTTTTGTTGACTTACCCGAAGATCCATTCCTTAGGTAAGCCAACGAAAAAATATTAAGTTTTCAAATTTCAGTTGCTAAATTATACTACTTACACACGGTTTGTCAATGGAAAATAAAAAGTTTCGATTTTGTTAGCCAAAATAGGGTGTGTTAGTATTAACAAA
>JBBUBW010000035.1:0-1328 GCA_038058095.1 Patescibacteria group bacterium
GAGGAAGGCACTATCTTGTGACCACGCTCCTCAAAAAATTTCAAAAATTTATCTCTAATGTCGCTGGAAGTCATTGTGCGGAAGGTTTTAGTTTTTAGGTGGTAGGTTGTAGGTTAAAGAGAGATTTGTACCCGCCCGACCTGCCTTCGGCGACTCGATGGCGGGCAGGCAGAATACGAATGGCTTACGAATATACGAAAAGATGACTACTCAATCGAAAGCACTTGCAAACCTTTTTCTTTTATTTCTGATTCAGGCCAGAAGGTTTCGCCGGTTTTAAATTTCCAGACAAAAGTTATTTTCTTTTCTATTTTCCGACCGGTATACGATTTAGTTTTCGGATCCCATTCTTCAAGAATTAGCGTGTCGCCTTCTTTGGCTTCGAAATCATTTAATCTCAATTCGAATTTTTTCTTGCCGGAGGAAACGACATCAAAATATTCAGGCCAAATTTTTTTATTGATAGTTGCCATATTTTTTATTAATTACATTTCCTCAAAACTTTGGAGGGCGTCGGAGCGATGATGCTCGCGGATTTTTTCGAGCGCCTTGGATTCGATTTGGCGAATACGCTCGCGGGTGACGCCGAAAACTTTACCCACTTCCTCAAGAGTATGAGAAACGCCATCTTCAAGGCCGAAACGCATTCTCAATATTTTTTGTTCGCGCTCGGCTAAATCAACCAAAACTTCTTTGATTAAATCCTTGAGAAGAGACTGGGTGACCATTTGCGACGGGGAAACATTTTTTTCGTCTGGAATAAAATCAGAAAGAGTGGAATCTTCTTCTTCGCCGACGGGAGATTCAATAGAGAGAACTTCCTGAGAAATTTTTTGGATGTGGCGGATTTTTTCAACATCTACGCTCATCTCGGCGGCAATTTCTTCGGCCAGTGGATCACGGCCGAGTTCCTGAATCAACTGACGGCGGACTTGGGTATATTTGGAAATGGTTTCAACCATATGGACGGGAATACGGATGGTGCGGGATTGGTCAGCAAGAGCGCGAGTTATCGCCTGCCTGATCCACCAAGTGGCATAAGTGGAAAACTTGAACCCGCGGCGGTAGTCGAACTTTTCAACGGCTCGAGAAAGGCCGAGATTACCTTCCTGGATTAAGTCCAGGATACTCAAATGAGGCGTGCGGTTGGCGTAACGTTTAGCAATAGAAACCACGAGGCGGAGGTTGGCTTTAATGAGTTTTTGACGAGCTTCTTCATCCCCTGCCTCATTGCGCTTGGCAAGTTCTTTTTCTTCGTCTTTGGTTAAAAGGGCGGTGCGTCCGATTTCTTTTAAATACATTTGAACGGCGTCCGGAACTTCGGTATC
>JBBUBW010000036.1:0-13854 GCA_038058095.1 Patescibacteria group bacterium
AACAATGTAGAGATGGGTACTTGAGGGACTACTCACTATCTTATTCGCATAGAAATTAAAGCTACTTGCGACGGTGCCGCCATAAGCGGTAAGGAGTTCTATATTTGCACCTTTAGCGGTGTTAGCCGCGTTTTCGGCGGCAGTTAAAGGAGGGGGGAGAGGAAAAGGAAGATTTGGCACGTCGTCGGTGATAATAATTATATAATCAGGAGACGAGGCATCGGCCCGATCACGAATACTGACTAATTCGACTATGGCAGCATCAATGGCGGTGGCGAGATTGGCATTGTCGCCGACATCGATGGTTATGGCATCGACATAGCTGTCCGCGAGTAGTGGGTCACCGGTAAGGTTCTCGAGAGTAGAAGCGCCCGAGAATGAAACCAACCCGACATGGGCGTCCGTTAGCGCTGGGCCAACGCCCAGTTTAACGAAGAAGTTTTTAAGAGCGTTCTGTATTTTTTCCGAGGGAGGAGATAAGGAAGGAGACATTGATGAAGAGCGGTCAACCAAAATCATTAAATCTATTGGAGTTGGAGCACACGGAATGGGCCCGGGTGGAGTTGGGATGGTTTCTATAAGGAGGGCGCGCTTGGAATTGCCGGCTTGGCCGACAATCTTAACGCTGCCACCCGGCAATTCTTCAATTGTAAAACGGGAGCCGTTTGAATTTTTTAATAAATTACTGATGGTTCCTGAACTATTAGGCGGAGTAGTGCAGCCCCCAGAACTAAAGCAACCCCACCAGTTAACGCCGGTGTCGGCGGCGAAGATAGCTTTGCCGGAGTTAGTGAAGTCTCCGGCGTGGCGGATTTGGTAGAGCATAATAAACCCCCCAATTAAAGTAACGCTCAAAAGGGTGCTGCTCAAAACCAGAACTGTTAGTATCATAGCCTGACCCGTTTTAGGGTTTAGGTTTCCCTCCTTTGCCTGAGGCTTCGGACGGGCGCAGTGGGTTTTAGGTCTTAGAAAGGACATAAATTAAAAATTACGACCACTCACTGTGGTTTGAAAATTGATAATGCCCTTGTTCGCACCCTCAACATTGGGTCTTATCCCAATGTTAATACTAACACGGGGAGGATAGGTAAATGTGGCATCATCAAGATCGTGTATAGTGAATTGCAAATATTCAACTACGACATTATTGTCGGTAATTTTTTGAGAAGGGATGAGAGCGGTTTCTCTAGTAATACTTCCACCTATTAAGTTGTAGGTCACGGTTTCGTTATTGGTATTTTCGAAAGTAAAAAGTGGCGGGCTAATACGAAAAGTATTTCCAGTTCTGATTTCTCTTAATATTTGTTCCAAAACAGAGCTGATATTGCTGTTAGCGGCCATAATAGCGATGGATTGCCGGTGGGTTTTTAGGGCATGAACAAACCCTCCGACAGCAATAGTAATGACGATAGAGAAAATACCGATTGCTACGAGAAGCTCGATTAGGGTAAACCCTCTTGAATTAGGTTTTAGATGGGATTTGGGGATCATAATTTAAGGATGGAAATTTTTCATAATAAAAATCAAATTATTATAGGAAGAAGACATCATCAAGTTGCACCGTAGGTGAACCGCCACCTTTGGTTTTCCATTCGACAATCGAGATCACGTGAACGTGAAGTTGATTCATAGCTGGTTTGATTACAATGGTTCTATAAAATCGGGTGGGGATAGTGTTTGCATCATTAGTATAAGTATAAGATTTGGTTAAGGAATTGAAATTAAGAGGGGTCTCACTGCGCTTATTTGGGCCGCCGATAGGAAGACCTGGGTCTTTGTTGTCTGAGTCAGCGTCGGGTTCTAATTTCTGGTCGGCAGATACTTCATAGCTTCCGGGATTAGGGTCAAAGTTAGTAGTGTCGGTGTTTATTAGATTTATTACCACTTCAATCCCCTCGGTGGCTAGGTAGGTAGCGATGTCTTGGTCAGAAACCATATTAGTTGTAGCTAGAGAATTATTTAGGAGACTTAGCATAGCCACAAAACCAACCATAAGAACACTCAAGGCAACAATGGCTTCGACAAGGGCCTGGCCATCTCGCCTTTTTTCTTTTTGGAGGATTAGAATATTGGGAATCATAACTTTAAATAAATTTTCTTTTAATTATAGATCTACAGGCTGAGTTGGCCAGTTTGATCACTTAAGTCGATAGTGGTGCTTAAAGATCCGTCCAGGGTAGAGAGATAAATAGTCATTGGCTGGAAAAACACCGACTTGTTCTCTTCGAAAATTTTAACTTTAGGATCTGGGGGGATGAAAACAATATAACCTAAATGATTCGCGGGAAGAGGGGTGGTAAATTTTATTTCCGGGCTTAATTTTTCGACTTCAATAACTTTAAAACCGAGAGTAGAGGGGGGAATGGGGGCGTCGGTGTTGATGAAACTAGAAGTAAGAATACTGTCGCAGCCAGCCACCGGACTGTATTCGAAAATTGAATAGGTACCAGCCCCGTAATTAATGTAAAACCCGTATGAGCAAGGAGGAGGATTGGAGGCGGGCTTCACGAAACCCGCAAGAGTGAGGGATTTAACTCTTAAAATAGTTTGGGCGATTTTAGCTTTTTCAACGTTTAACATAATTTGTTGCCGGCTAGCTTGGCTATAGATGATAGCAATGGAAGCCAGAAGAGCTGTGATTGCGACAACGACAATAATTTCGACAAAAGTGAACCCATTTGGGACGGGTTTTAGGTTATAGGTTGTAGGTGGTAGGTTGCCCATTAGAATTGCCAGTTTGAATCAATTTAATTTTACCATATTACCACGCTGGAACTTTACTAGAAACTAAAGCGGGAAAAGCTGGAAATAGAAGTTTATGATTTCGTGACCAAAGAAAAAGACAACAATTGAGGCCATGGCCAGGAAGGGTCCAAAGGGAAGGAGACTTTTTAGTCCCTTTTTTTTGAAAATAAGGGAGGGAAGACTAAAGAGAGAGCCGATAATAAAAGAGAGAGCGACGACAAGTAAGATATCGGCCCAGCCAAAAACCGCGCCCAGAGCGGCTGCCATTTTCAAATCACCGAAACCCATACCACGACCGCGAGTGATAAGAATCAAAAGACCAAAAAAGGCGGCGCCAAAAAAGAAAGCGAATAAGTGATTAACCCAAATATTTTCTCTGAAACCGAAGAGGGCGGCGTAGGAACCCAAAAAAGAACCGCTCACCAAACCGAACTGGGTTTTTTGAAAAATAATAATAGGGACGCTAAGGAGAATCAAAAAAATATTAGTTTCGTCGGGGATGAGGCGCAGGCGAATGTCGATTAGAGAGACGATGAGTAGGGTTTCGAAGACTAGGATAAAGAAAATAGAATTTTGGGTAGCTGATTCAAAAAGACTGATACTGGATATTTTTAAATAGGCGGGAACTAAAACAAAAATGAGGCCGCTTATAAGTTCTACGATTGGATATTGCCAGCTGATGTTGGCTCGGCAGGAACGGCAACGGCCGCGCAGGAAAATAAAACTAAATAAAGGAAAAAGCTCAACCCAGTTGAGCTTTTTCCCGCATTTAGGGCAAGCGGAACGCCCGCCTAAAACTTCTCGATTAAGGATGAATTTGGCGGGGTTGTATCTTACGGCAATGACATTTACGAAACTGCCGATGGCTAAACCGAAGATAAAAAGCCAAATCTGCATCTTAATTTAGGATTTTTGAATCGGCTAGAATTGGACACAATAGTTATATGGACCAGGAGCAGCTGCCAGGTCGGTGCAATCAATAACCGGAGCAAATCCAGCGGGGAATACGTCGGTATCGCTCCTTAACACTAGATTATCGGCTTCAAGTTTAGCTCCTAGAATGTATGAAAGGCCGTCGGATTTAGCTGAATAAAGATAATCTACTCCGGAGGGATCTTCGTCGGGAATAGTCGTGATCCCTAAACCAGCTTCAAGCGCAAGGTTGACTTGTGCCCAAGAGGGAGCAGGTTGAGCAGCAAAACCTCCAGTACAGTCCGTAGGCCCCGGATAAAAACCACAACGGTTGAAATAAAGTTCCAAGCCGCTTTGAATTTGCCTGACTTCGGCAATACGCTTGGCATCCCGAGCTTTGACTCGGCTGCCTCCCAAACCAATTAAAGCGATGGAGGCGAGGATGCCGATAATGGCGATAACAATTAGGATTTCAACAAGGGTAAACCCTCTTTTAAATTTCAATGAATTTTTCATTTTTATTTTACTTACATCAATATTCTCGACCTTTTATCTCGTTTTGACTTCCGAAAGCCAAAAATCGTATTGGTTTTATTATAGCATAACTGATTTTGGGCTCTTGGGGATATACCTCTTAATCTCCAAATTTCATAGTTAAGTCGTAAAGTGGAAGGAGGACGGAGGCAAAAAGCAGGGCAACCATAATGCCGATCCCCACCATAAGGAGGGGCTGGATTAAATCAACTATATTATTAATAACCGTATCGGCTTCGCGGTCGTAAAAGTTTGAAATACGGGTGAAAATTTTGTCGAGTTGGCCGGTGGATTCCCCTATGACTATCATCTGGGAAACAAGGGGTGGAAAATAGGCGGGGTATTTGCCGAGGGCTTCCGAGAGGGGCACGCCTTGGCGAACAGCGTCGGCCACTTCCCGAAGCATTTCGCGGTAGAGAACATTATCTAAAGTTTGGCTGATAATTTCGATGGATTGAGCCAAGGGCACTCCCCCTTTTAGAAGCATATTGCCGGCATTGGCGAACCTTGCAAGAGTGACCGGCAGGAAAATTTTTTTCACGATTGGCAGGCGAATTTTCATATCATCTATGAAAGCTTTACCTTCATCGCTTTTAATGTAGTCAAGGGCGACAAGCACGAGTACGCAGAGGGCAATAATGACCACAAACCACCAGTTACTCACAAACGTGCCGCTGCCGATTAAAATCCGGGTGGTAATAGGCAATTTTACGCCGGACTGTTCAAAAAGCGGCCCAAGTTGAGGAAAGACAAAAATTATAAGGATGCCGGCCACCGCCACAAAAAGACTAACGACAACAGCGGGATAAATCATAGCCGAGCGGGCCTTAGTGATTAAAATGTCTTCTTTTTCTATGTAGTCAGCCAAGAAACTCACCACTTCGTTTAAGTTGCCGGTTACTTCGGCGGTGCGAACCATACTGATGTAAAAATTGGAGAAGACTTCATTTTGCCGTTCAAGAGCCTGCGAAAAAGCTAAACCCGCATCAATGTCTTCGGTAATCTGATAGGTAACTTCTTTTAAAGTAGGGTGGCTGGTTTGTTCATAGAGGGTTTTTAGGGCTGAATTTAGAGGGAGCCGCGCCTCAAGGAGAGTGGCGAGTTGACGCGTGAAGATAACCATATCTTTCCGCTTAACGCGGCCGAAGTAACTCGAAAAACGGTCAAAGATGTTTTTCTGGCCGGCTGATTCCATGGAAAGGATAAAAAGGTTATGACTGGCTAAAACATTAACCGCCATATCCTTGCTCGGCGCGTCAATATACCCCACCTGAAGCTCCCCTTCTTTAGTTCTCGCCTGGTATTTATACTTCATGCCAATTTTGTCTAAATTCTAGAGCCCATTTTGCGGCGAATTGAATTTAGCCACAAAATTGAGCACCCAGCACCACTTTTTACAATAAGGCGGGTGGATATTTGATTTTTTTGATGAACTGCAAATATTTTCTTTTTAGATATCATAACTATAAAAAGTGGTGCTGGGTAAAGGTTTTCTTACCAAATTTCGTTCGCTTGGGGCTCCGAAATTTAGAGAAAGCCCTTTAGATTTTTTCAAGCAAGATTCTTAACTCGCCGGGATTTAGGGAGTGGAGTTCGGCGGTTTCCAAAGAGATTTCTTTATCTTTAACGAGCCGAGCCAGAGAGCGATTTAGACTAATCATACCCTCCTGAAGACTGGTCTCGATGACCAAATCCACTTGATAGACTTTTCTTTCACGGACAAGGTTTCTGATGGCGGGGTTTACGATCATAATCTCGTAAGCCGGCACCCGCCCGCCGCCTAAACGCGGGATTAAGCGAAGAGAAATAATTCCTACGAGAGTCGCGGCAAGCTGGGAAACAATCTGCCCTTGCTGGACTGGAGGAAAAGAATCGATAATCCGGTCGATGGTTTGAGCGGCGGAGTTGGTGTGGAGAGTGGACAAAACCAAGTGGCCTGTTTCGGAGGCGGTCATAGCGGTGCCGATTGAAGTTAAATCGCGCATTTCACCGATCATAATCACGTCTGGGTCTTGGCGGAGGATAGTGCGAAGACCAGAATCAAAGCTTTCGGTGTCGGCACCGACTTCTCTTTGAGAAACAATGGAGCGATCTTGAGAAAAAAGATATTCAATAGGATCTTCGACGGTGATAATGTGCTCGGTGCGGGTGTGGTTAATCTCATCTAAAATGGAGGCCATTGTAGTGGATTTGCCATGGCCGGCGGGACCAACGATCAAAATGAAACCTTGTGTGAGTTTAGCAAAATCATGAAGAATTGGCGGGAGGCGGAGTTCTTCGATAGTGCGGATGTGGGCCGGGATAAGACGAAGGGCGGCAGAGTGATAACCGCGTTGCATATAGACGTTCGCGCGAAACCGGGCCTTATCTTCAAGACTGTAGGCAAAGTCAACCTGCTGATCGTGAGCGAAGCGCTCTTTTTGTTTATCGGTTAACATGGCCATGGTTAGGCCTTCGGCTGCTTCGGGGGTGATGATGACTTCTTTTTGGAGAGAGACTAAAACACCATCAACCCTTAGGCTGGGCCTGCGGCCAACGGCGATATGGAGATCGGAAGCGTTTTGCTTAGCAGTAGCAATAAGAAGTTCTTTAAGTTTTTCTTCGTAGTTATTGGGCATATCTTACTTTAAATTATACAGGAAAAAGACAGATTAGTCGTCAGACGTCTCCCGGAAGACTCCCTCAATCGAAATTTTCCCGGCTAGGGCCTTTAGAACGCCGTCTTGGCGCAAAGTAATCATATTTTGCTTTCTAGTTTCAGCTAAAAGCTTTTCAGCTGTAGGATCACTTATAATAATGGCCTCGACAGCATGAGACATTTCAAAAACTTCAAAAAGGGCGATGCGGCCGCTGAAACCTTTTTGATTACATTTGTTGCAGCCGACAGCGCGGTAGATTTTGTAAGGTTCTTTATATTGACCCGCGATTTCGCTTGGTAAGTTTTCTAAAGCATGTTTGATCTCTTTTTGAATAGCGGGTGGAGCCTCAAGGGGCGCTTTGCAATTTTCACAAAGTAGAGGGACGAGGCGCTGGGCGACCATAAGATTTAGAGCGGCTGGCAAAAGAAAGGGTTCCACTTTCATATCAATCAGCCGGGGGATAACACCGGCGGCGTTATTGGTGTGAAGGGTGGAGAGAACGATATGGCCGGTTAAAGCGGCGTGAATGGCGAGACCGGCGGTTTCATTGTCTCGAATCTCGCCGACCATGATCACGTCGGGATCTTGGCGAAGAATTTGCCTGAGGCCAGAAGCAAAATCGTATCCAATCTCAGGGCGAACCTGGGATTGATTGAGGCCGGAAATAAAATACTCGACCGGATCTTCAAGGCTGACTATGTTAACGTTTTCATTATTGAGCGTCTGGAGAAGGGAATAAAGAGTGGTGCTTTTACCGGAACCAGTAGGGCCGCTTACAATAATCATACCAAAAGGTTTGGCGAGTCCTTTTTTAATAATTTCAAGATTTCGCCCGACTAGTCCGAGTTGATCAAAAGTTTTCAGCCCCACGGTGGAGTCAAGAATACGAATGGCAACTTTTTCACCAAGCGGAGTAGGAAAAGTGGCAACTCTAAAATCTATCTCACGATTTAAGATACGGCTCCTGAAACGTCCGTCTTGAGGAATGCGGGTTTCGTCAATTTTAAGATTGGAGATAACTTTGATTCTTGAAACGACGGCCTGCGCGATTTCGAGCGGCAAGGAGGCAATTTCGTGAAGTTCGCCATCGATGCGGAAACGAATCCTTAAGTAGTTTTCTTGAGGTTCAACGTGAACATCGGAAGCGTGGCCTTCCACGGCTTCCTTTAGGGTGTCCGCCACAATGCGAATAATAGGAGCTTCTTCGAGAGAGGCTTGGTTTCGTTCTTCGAGACTAACCACCCCTCTGCCACCGTCGTTGCTTTTTACATTAAGAGAACGAACCGCGGCTTCAAGAACGCTTTTATAGGGGGAGTATTTCCTTAAGATGCCTTGCCAATCAGTATAGGAGATTAGATAAATACCAAGATTAAAATGACCGCGCCGGGCGATAAATTTTAAGGCATCTTGGGCTTTTTGATCGTCGGGATGAAGCATGCCGATAACAAAAAGATTTTCCGCGCGGGAGATAGGAGTGACGGCATAGGTTCTTACGGTTTCTTCGGGGATAAGTTCGAGAAGTTTATCGTCAAAGTTATCAAAATCAATTTTTTGATAAGGAACGCCATACAGCTGGCTTTTGAAATTGGCCAGTACCACGTCGTCTATCAAGCGCCGCTCATAGATAATTTCTTCAGCTAGACGCCCCGAAAGAAGAACTTCACGTTTAAGTTTAGTGGCTACAGTTTCGTCGATAAGATTTCCTTTTTGAAGCGCATCTAGAAATTGATCATCTTTCATAAATTTGTCTACGAAATATTAGTTGTCTTAAGATTTTGAAACACAGTCGAAATTCAATAGTAATACAATGGAAATACGGATGTCTTGATTTTTACAATGGTAAAAAAGGATTAGGTCGGCCGGCTCTGCCGGTTTCTGGGACGGGAAGATAGGTACTAAGAGCTTGGAGGGCGGGGTCTTGAATTATACCGGGATCAAGAGTGATTTTCGATAACTGTTCAATATTATCAAAAGCATCTGTCGACGGAATGATCACGTCAACTATTTCCGGTTTTTTAAAGAAGATATAATAAGTAGCAAAAAATATCACGCCGATAACTATAAGCCAGGTAAGAATGTTAAGAAAACTAATGCTTTTTTTGCCTTCTTCAACTATGATAGCCATGTTATAAAGTTTAAAATTAAAATCTTAAAGTTCAAAATAGGGTTTTAGCTCCACGTTTTATTTTTAAAACTGAGTTTTGGGTTGAGTCGCGGCTGCCGACGTTTTTTGAGTTTGGGGCAAAGTTTGGTAATAGGCAACGACTTGAAGAGAGTAGGTGTAAACCGCAGATCCTATTTTAGCCAGGGGACTAACGCCGATTCCGGTGACATCAAAGATTCTGGTGTTAGTTTCGATTTTTTTGAGAAAATTTTTAAAGTCATCATAAGAACCAATAATTCCCAATGTAAAAGTGATTCTACTGAAGGGTTTACTAAAAATATTCTGACCCTGAGACGATTCTCCTAAAGAAGAGCTAATCTGGGTTTGAGAAGCCGGCGTGTCGGCGATATTAATGGATTGGATATTTAGATGATCAAGACTCGCCAACCCACTTAGCTGGACTAAGGCTCCGGTTAAATCGGGATTATTCGGGAAAGAAATTTGAACCGCGGCTTGAGCGCTCTGAAGGTCGGCATCTTCCTTAAAAGATTTAATAAGATTTTGAACTTGCTTAATGGCCGTTTTTTTACTATCAACAAATGATTGTTTGGCTACTTGCACCCCTTTCTCGGATTGGATGTCTTGATAAATGGGCTGGGTTAAATTAAAGAAAACAACAAAAGCCACCACCATTAACGCAAGCGACAAGATCATACTAATTAGTCTCTTGGCTGATTGTTTCATGATTAATTAGCGGGAAGTGTTTGGCCAATTACGAGCTTGGGATCGATAGTAACCGCCAAATTAAATTGCCAAAGTTTATTTGGAGCGGCCGTAATCCCGCTTAAAGTTATTTTCTTAACCTCGGGTAGTTGGTTTAAAATAAGAACTTGCTCTCCGATGTCATCGATGGTTTTTGCCTGACCAGTGACGCTAATTGTTCCTTGGACGGCGTCGAATCTTAGGTTTTGATATGAGACGTTGATCTGAGTATTTTTCTCGATCCATTCAAAAAACCGAGAACCAAAGATGTGTCCCGCAAGAAGGGTTTTAAGATTGGTAAGTTGGGAATAAAAATTAATGAGATTGGATTGCTCTGCTGGAGAAATTTGCGCGGTATAATCAGCGATACTTTTATCTAATTTTTGAATCTCACCTTCAAGATAAGGTTTATAGCCATATTCCAAACCAACATAGGAAGCGAGACTGATGAAAAAAAGGAGACAGGTCAACATCAAAAGCTGGCCGGAAACTCCTGGGGCCCTTATGGGTACTCGAGATAATTGCTCGGAAACGTTTTGAGGAAGGGCCATAGGTTAGGTGGTAGGTGGTAGGTGGTAGGTGGTAGGTAAGACAGTTTTGTTCTAGAACCTAACACCCACAACCTAAAACCTGATTTAAGTAAATTCTTTTAAAGTAAGACCGAGAGCAACACTCATTACGGGGTTAAGTTCGTTTACTAACGGCTCAATCAAAGGAGGATATTCAAATCTTAGAAAAGGCGCGGCCTTTACAACGGTGAAGTTAAATTCTTTCTCAAAATACTTTTCGATGCCAGCAAGGTTGGCCCCACCGCCGCTTAAAATTATTCTTTCAGTTTGGTGTGGCGCGAAAAACTGGCTCTGGTAGTTGAATTGAGCCTTTTTCACCTCACTAATTATAGCATCCAATAAAGGCAACATTATTGTGGATAATTCGTAGTTGGCGCCAACACTCAAGATACCGTGCTCTTTTTTGAGTTCTTCGGCTCTTAGGATGTTAATACTTAAGCTTGAAGCAAGGGCTTGAGTAAGCGTGGAACCGGCATAATCGCTTTGAACATTAAATTTAAGCTGCCCTTTTTCGATAAACGAGATACTAGTAGAACGGCTGCCGATATCAACAATAATAGTCGGAGTTTGGTCGCCACCGATAAGAGACCGAGTGAGACTGAGGCTTTCAATTTCAAGAAGACGCAAATTAAGACCGGCACCTTTAAAAATGGCTTGGTATTTTTTTATAAGTTCTTGGGGGACAGAAATGAGAAGCACTTGTTGATATTTCAGTCCTTTCTCGTCTTGGCGTTCCCCCACTTTCATCCAATCAATTGCCACTTCGGAAATAGGGAGGGGGATATACTGCCGAGCCTGAAAGGTAATACTTTTTTCAAGATCGCTTTCCGACATCTCCGGAAATTCGAAGACGCTCATAAAAACGGCAAAAACAGGGAGAGAGGCAACGGCTTCGTTAGTACTAGGTTTCATTTTTTTAACAATCATCTTAAGAAGTTCAGTCGCTCCTTCGGTAAAAAGCTTAAGACTCGATGTTTGGAGAACATTGTTGGCGCGCAGAAGAGAGCCACTAGATTGAAGAAAGCCGTAATTCACAACTTGAGGCAGTTGGTTCCCCTGTTTGACCTCCACGGCTTTAATCGAGGTCGTGCCGATATCGACGCCCAGAAAAGAGGGAAAAATTTTCTGTTTGAATGATTTGAATAGACTGAACATTTATGATTTATCCAGCACCTTCTAGAATATCTCGCGCTCTTGGCGTGTGGATACATGGCGAAATAAATTCTTCCGTAGGGTTTAATATCCCATGGTGAAGGTGCTGGATTTATTATAACATAAGAGAGGGTTGTTTTTTGGGGGCTTAATAAACTATGCTGAAATTTTTTAAAGAACTAATTTTCCCGTCCCGATGCTTAAATTGCCTAGAACAAACTACTGAAGGGTTGACTCTGTGCGAGAAGTGTAAAGATGGCATCAAATTGAACCAAACACTTTTTTGCGGACAATGCTTGGCGCGCCTGCCCGAAGGAAAGAAGATCTGCCATAAAGACTTTCCTTATCTTTTAGGAGCTGCTCTGGATTATAAAAATGAAGCGGCTAGAAAATTGATTCTGGGACTAAAGTTTGGCGGGGCAAAAGGCGCGGCGCAACTTTTGGGTGAATTTTTGGTTGAATACGCTCGTTCTATTCCGGTCGCTTGGCAGGATTTTTTGATTGTACCGGTACCGCTGAGCCAAGGACGAAGAAATCAAAGAGGATTTAATCAATCACAATTAATTGCCGAAGTTTTTGCGAAGAGTTTGGGAATAGAGATGAGTAAAGAGAATTTAGTACGCATAAAAAACACTCCTCCCCAAAGTGAAATAAATAACTTTGATAAAAGAATGAAAAATGTGGAAGGAGTTTTTAAAGTATTAAATCCTTTAAAATTTGGAAATAGAAAAATTGTTCTAGTGGACGACGTGACAACCTCGGGAGCAACCCTAAAAGAAGCCACCTCGGTGATAAAAAGTTGCCACCCGAAAAACATGTTGGCGCTCACGGTTGCCAGGGCTTAAGATTTCTCTTTTATCAACTCAATTCCCGGTGGGTGTGGTAAAATATCAGTATGGTTTTTCAAGAAATTAAATGGGAGGCGCCCGAGTTTGAGTACCGGGAAAAAACTGTTTTATGGTACTGGGTGGTAATTGCGGTAGCAACCGGGATTTTGGCTTTGACGGTTTGGCAGAAAAATTTTCTTTTTGGAGTTTTTGTGATTATGGCCGGGGTAATGATAATTGTTTGGGGAAACCGCGAACCTAGAATGGCTGGGTTTAAATTAACTCAAGACGGCTTAGTTATTGACGAGCGAAAAACTTATGCGTATAAAGAGATGGAAGGTTTTGCTTTAGATGACTCCGGCGAAGGAGAGTGGGCGCAAATGTTTTTTAAGTTCAAAAGCCATCTTAAGACGAAACTTAAAATCAGCCTGCCGAAAACAGAATCGGATGAGATTAGAAAAGTTATTGGATCAATGGCCCCGGAAGTAGCGGAGGTGGAATGGGAACATTCTTTTATTGATTCTTTGGAGAGATTGATTGGGTTTTGACCCTGGTATTAATTGAGGAAATAGGCAAAAACATTAAAACGATTCCTCGATTAGTTCCGGGGTTGAAAATCATTCATTAAATGCCCTCATCGTTTCCTCCAAGGGAGGATCCGCCTCCGGCGGACAATGGATTTACATTATATACCCTCGTAGTTCAATAAATAGAACACTGAGATTACCGCTGATTAACTTAAATGACACAATGTCCCTATAGCTCAACGGATAGAGCGTGGCCCTGCGAAGGCCAAGACCGAGGTTCAATTCCTCGTAGGGACGCACTTTGGCCCTTCGACCGTGCTCATGGCAAGCAAGCTCCCGCCTTCGTCAAGATTTCGGCGAGCAGGCAGTGAGGGCACCAAGTTAAAAAACAGATCACATGAAAATATTAATTTTTATGTTGGCGGCAGTGGTGATAGCGGTAATTTTTCTGTTTTCTGGTTTTGATAGTCTGAGAAAAGGAGTGCCCATCAAAAATTCAACTAGATCAGGAAGGGAGGGGTCCACTGTTACGACAACCCTTAAAAATTCAAATGGCTATCTAAACCAGTTTATCTCGGAAGGAAACACATTAGAAAATAAACCGACAAGCAGTAAATCAAGTAACACCAGGGCTCGAGAAAGCAATAGCTTTATGCCTCCAAATTTTATAGGCCCAAGCGGTCCCCCGTCAGTCGTAGGACCATCAGGCCCGCCGCCGGGATACTAGACAAGCCAGAATCTAGAAAGTAGAATCTAGAAAGTAGAAATTATCTAACTACTAAGTTCTAGTTCTTAAATTTCGCGGGTATCGTATAGTGGTAATATGCGACCTTGCCAAGGTCGAGCCAGGGGTCCGATTCCCCTTACCCGCTCCGGTTTATATCCTTTTGGAACCGCGGTCCTCTCTCTCCGGCGGAGAGAGTCCACTGCTTCTCAGCAACAAAACCCTATGCAAAAGCATCGGGTCCAAGCTTTTGTTACCTCCGAAAGCTTCCAAGAGGATATAAACCTCCGTAATGGTTTAGTAGGCGTGTTTTGACGGAAAAGCGAAAAAGTCCTATAATCACGTGGTTACTAAATCGC